>NZ_JAMQTI010000013.1:0-187713 GCF_032883055.1 Mycobacterium sp. 29Ha | reverse complement strand
GGCACTTTCGCTTATCTACACACCGTCACAGGCGACATTGCGCGAAAAATCCGGGGTAGTCCTTGATCAACGGATTGATCTGGAAGCACTCGATTCCGGAGAGTTCGGCGCCCGCGTGGAACGCCATCGAATAGCCATCACCGGCGTTGGTCGGGTTCTCGTAGGTGCCGTACAGGTAACCCGAGGCGGGCAACCCCAGCCGGCCGCACGGTCCGGTGGCGAGGATGACGGCCTTGGCGCCCACGACGACGAACTCTCCGGTGCGGCTGTTCAGCGCGGCGGCACCGACCGCGCGCCCGTTCTCGGTGAGTACGCGGACGGGAACCAGCCGGTTCTCGATGCGGATCTTCTCGCGCATCGATCGCTGCCGCAGCACCCGGTACAGCGCTTTTTTGACATCCTTGCCCTCCGGCATTGGCAGCACGTATGAGCCGGAGCGATGGACGCGCCGCACGGCGTACTCGCCGTGTTCATCCTTCTCGAACTTGACGCCGTACCGTTCCAGTCGCTGCACCATGGCAAAACCACGGGTAGCGGTCTGATAAATGGTGCGCTGGTTGACGATTCCGTCGTTGGCGCGGGTGATCTCGGCGACGTAGTCCTCGGGTGTGGCCTTGCCGGGGATGACGGCGTTGTTGACGCCGTCCATGCCCATGGCCAACGCACCGGAGTGCCGGACGTGGGCCTTCTCGAGCAGCAGGACCTGCGCACCGTTCTCGGCGGCGGTGAGCGCGGCCATCGTTCCGGCCGTGCCGCCACCGATCACGAGCACGTCGCAGTCGAGGCGCACGGCGTCTTCGAGCGCAGGAACTTCCACTAGCTGACCAACTCCGAATGATCGAGTGCAACAATGACTTCAGCACGCAGGGTGGCCCGGTTTACGCTGGTGTCGCGGGGCGATGGAACGTCGAGCAGTGCGCGCAGGGGTTGCCCCGCACGACCGAGCACGGCGATGCGGTCCCCGATGAGCAGGGCCTCGTCGACGTCGTGAGTGACGAAGACAACGGTCGTCGGGTGCGCACGCCAGGTCTCGATGAGCAGGCGCTGCATGGTGGCGCGGGTCTGCGTGTCGAGGGCGCCGAACGGTTCGTCCATCATGACCGCGCGCGGCGCCCCGGCCAGCCCGCGGGCGAGTTGCACACGCTGACGCATCCCGCCGGACAGACTCTTCGGCAGATACTTCTCAAACCCGGTCAGCCCGACGTCGGCGACCCACCGCAACGCCTCCTCGCGGCGGCCCTGGCGCGGGCGTCCGGCCAGTTTGAGCGCGAGCTCGACGTTCGATTGCACAGTCCGCCAGGGCAACAGCGCGTTGTCCTGGAAAACCATGGCGCGGTCGCGGGACGTGGTGGTGACGCGGTCACCGTCGCCGAGCACCTCTCCCCTGTCCGGTGGCAGCAAGCCGGCCAGTGCGCGCAGCACCGTCGACTTGCCGCAGCCCGATGGTCCGGTCAGCACCAGGATCTCGCCGGGCGCGACGTCGAGGTCCAGTCCGTCGACGACGGGCGCGCCGCCGTAGCTGAGCACGACGTCGCGCAGTTCCAGGGACATACCCGTCATCGCCCGTTCTCCTCACCGCGGGGCAGCCAACGGGTTACTCGCCGGCCGATGAGTTCGACGGCGGCAGACGTGACGAAGCCGAGCACGCCGATCGTGATGATGCCGACGAAGACGTCGGGATAGGCCAGCACGGTGTATGCCTGCCAGGTGCGGTAGCCGACGCCGAGACGTCCGGAGATCATCTCGGCGGAGATCACGCAGATCCACGCGACTCCGATGCCAACGGACAACCCGCCGAAGACACCGGGGAGGATGCCGGGCAACACAACTCGGGTGATGACGTCCCATCGGTTGCCGCCGAGCGTGCGCACCGAGTCCTCCCACAGCGTCGGCAGCGCCCGCACCGCGTGCCTGGTGCTCACCATGATGGGGAAGTACGCGGCGAGGAAGGTGATGAAGACGATCCCCGCCTCGTCGGTGGGGAACAGCAGGATCGCGACGGGCACGATCGCGATCGCGGGGATCGGTCGGGCAAGTTCGGTGAGCGGGCCGAAGACGTTGGCAAACGCGTTCGAGCGGCCGAGCAGAATGCCGGTGACGACACCCGCGACAGCAGCGAGAGCGAATCCGGTGAGGATGCGGATCAGTGACTGGCCCAAGTCCAGCCAGTAGTCCTGCGTACCCACCCGCGTGCCGAACGCGGAGACGATCTCGGTGACCGTCGGCAACGTGTCGAATCGCAGCCACAGCCGAACGTCGCTGGCGGTCAACAGCTGCCAGAGTGCGATGGCGGCCGCCACCGAGGCGATGCGCACCAGCCAGGATGACCAGGTCCTGCGGGCAGGTGCCTTGACGGTGGCGTCCGTCGGTGCGGCGACTGCGGGCGCGTCGGGTGTCAGCACCGCCGGCGCGGCCGTCACACCGCACCCACTAATGCCTGCTGGTACTCGACGACCGTCGCGCCGGGATGGCCGCCGATGTAGCGCTGCGCACCGGCGGGCGTACCGAACGGCAGAAAGTTACGACCATCCTGGACCCAGACGGACTTGTCGGCGAACCAACGCGTGCCGAACTCGCTGTCGGGGACGTAGGCCGCACGGACCTGCTCTCCGCGGGCGTTCGCCTCGCGCACGGCGCGCAACAGGCATCCGGGGTTCGCGGCAGCCTGGGTGGCGTCCCTGCCATTGATCCAGAGTTCGCTCGCCAGTTTCGGATCGGTGACCGCAACGTTGCAGACCGGATCCTGACCGCCCAGCGCTGACGGGTTCGTCGTCGTATTCAGCGCGGCTTCATAGTCCTGCCCACGCTCCGCGAACGCCTTGCGGATGGCGGTGTCGTCGACGAACTCGTCGATGTTCAGATCGGCGAAGTCCCCGATGGACTCGAGGTAGGGCACGTCGCCCTTGAACGCCTCGATGAGCGACGGCTTGAGCGTGGTGTCGAAGCTGGTGCCGCCGGGGCCGTTGTAGAGGTACACGACTTCCTGGGGCAGGCCGCTGCCCTCAGCGACGAGCCGGGCGGACTCCAGCGGGTTTTCGTTGAGGAAGTCGGTGGCGTCGAGTTGTGCCTGCAGGAACGCGTCGAGCACCTCGGGGTGTTGGCTCGCGTAGTCGCGGCGGACGACGACTCCGTGGAACGTCGGGTAGTCACCCTCGGCACCGTCGTAGAGCAGCTGGGCCTTGTCCTGGAAGACCAGCAGACCGGGCCATGCGACGAATTGTGAAAGTGCCTGCGCCTGTCCGGATTCCAGCGCCGACGCGCCGACCTGAGGCTGCTGGTTGAGTACCTCGACGCCGGTCTTGGGATCGATGCCGGCGTTGTCGAGTGCGCGGACCAACGTGCCGTGGCCCGCAGAGCCGACGCTGGCCGAGACCTTCTTACCCGCGAGATCGGTGATCGATCGGATGGGCGAGTTGGGCGGGACGACGACCATGTTCAGTGCGCCGGTCGGGCTGTAGCCGGTGACGGAGACGAACTCCGTGCGGGCGCGTTCGTTCGCCTGGGTCTTGGAGCCGTTGATGAGCAGCGGGTAGTCGCCCATCGAGCCGATATCGATCTTCTCGGCGACCATCTGGGCGGTGATAGGGGCGCCCGTGTCGTAGTCCTGCCACTGCACGTTGTAGTTCACTCCCGAGGAGTTGGAGACGTCCTCGAGCCGCTTCTCCAGGAAACCTTTGGCCTTCAACAGGGTTCCGGCGGTGACGGTGTTGATGGTCTTGGACTGATAGCCGATGACGACGTTGACGGTGTCTGCGGACTCGGACTGGGAGTCAAGCGAGCAGGCGGCCAATGAACCGGCGGTGAGGGCAACAGAGGCTATGGCGAGTATGCGCTTCATGAATGTTCCTGATTCTCAGCGGAGGAGGTAGGGCATGTTGACGGAGACAGCGCCGGTGGGGCAGCGCGCTGCGCAGGGACCGCAGTACCAACACTCGTCCACGTGCATGAAGGCCTTGCCGTTCTCGGGATTGATCGCCAAGGAGTCGAGTGGACAGATCTCGACGCACAATGTGCACCCTTCGATGCACAGCGACTCGTCGATGGTCACCGGCACATCGACACGCTGATTGACCTGGGCCATCAGTTTCCCCTAACCAGATTGCTGCGCAGCGTAATTCGATCCCCGCGCATGCGGATGTACTCGAGATCGACGGGCCGTCCGTCGTCCAGGTGGGTGAGGCGCTCCAACAGCAGGACCGGAGCACCGTCCGGGACCTGCAGGATGGCGGCTGAATGTGCATCGGCGGCAACAGATTCGACTGCAAGGGTGGCCCCGCCGAGGCGCCGCCCGGTGACCTGCTCGATGAGCGCGAAGACGTCGTTGACCTCGAGTGAATGCTCGATGACCTCGCGGCCGATGTCGGGAGCGAGGTAGGTCATGTCGAGTGACAGCGGGAGGTCACCGAGGTAGCGCAGACGCTCGATGAACACGACGGGCTCGGACGGGCTCAGCTGTAAGCGGTTCGCGACTGACGGTGGCGCAGCGACGTTCATGGTCGTGCGCACCTCGTTGCGGATCTCGCCGTAGCCCTTGAACGTCTCCTTGAGGCCGACGAGCGCGTCGAGACCGTGGTCGTACTTGCGGATGGCGACATGGGTGCCCGTGCGGGGACCGCGGTCGATGAGGCCCTCGTCCTTGAGCGCAGCCAGCGCCTCACGGACGGTGTTGCGGGAAACGAAGAATTCGCTCGCCAGGTCCTGCTCGGTGGGCAGTCCGTCGGAGTAGCCGCCCGCATGAATCTGGTGCCTCAGGACATCGGCGACCAGGCGCGCCTGGTCGGCTCGGGGTCGGCGGATCGGCGTCGGTTCGGCATGCTGCGCGCGGGCTTCTTGGCTGGCCACGGTCACCTCCAGGGGGCTGTCGTCGTGTGACTGACCTGGTCGGTGACGTTATCGGTGGATGCGGTGGCCGCCGACCAACCGCATTGAGGGATCGGCGCGGCTCAGGTGAATGCGCCGGTCCACAGCCTCGCCGACCTGCCGTTAGGCCTCGTACGACAGCCATTGCGCCAGTGCTCCGGCGTCGAGAGGTTTCAAATCGCGGTGAGCAGAACGGTGCGGATCGGCGGTGAGCGCCGTCTCTGCGAAGGGGCAGCGACGCGGCGAGCATGATGTAGCCATGCGCCACGAAGTGACCACCGTCGCCGACCTCCGCGCGATTGTCGGGGAACCTCAGCAGGCGGTCGCCAACAAGGTCAAGGACAGGTTGTCCCCTGTCCAGCGGGACTGGCTGGCGCACTCGCCGCTCGGCTTCGTCGCGACCACCGATGCGCAGGGCCGCGTCGATGTGTCACCGAAAGGCGACCCGCCCGGCTTCGTTCACGTCATCGACGACACGACGGTCGCGATCCCCGAGCGCCCGGGCAACAAGCGCGTCGACGGCTACCTCAACGTGTTGCAGCGCCCGCAGGTCGGCACGCTGTTTCTGATACCGGGCCGCGGCGACACACTGCGCATCAATGGCTCCGCGCGAATCCTCTCTGACGCAGACTATTTCGATGCCATGGTGGTGAACGGTAACCGGCCCATCCTCGCGTTGGAGATAGACATCGAAGAGGTGTTCTTCCACTGCGCCAAGGCTTTTATGCGGTCGGACACTTGGGATCCGTCAAGTTGGAATCCGACGGCCTTGCCGAGCGTCGCCGAACTCGCCAAGGCCGTCCGCACCGACTGGACGCAAGCCCAGCTCGAGGAGTACTACAGCGACGACAACTATCGCAGGCAGCTCTACTAGAACTGGTTGACGCCGCCATCGACGGGGATGTCGGCAACGGTGGTGAAGCTGCTCAGATCCTCGCGTTGGTGTTGGAGGAGTTCAGGATGATGGGGAGGTGCTCCTCGGTGATGTGCCCGATCGGGGCGACGTCGATGACCGCTGTCGTGCCCTCGAGTAGTGCAATGGTGGATGGGTAGGGTCGTTCAGATGGCGGCCACTTCTCACCGACGAGAAATCGTGGCGGTCGCCGTCGGAGTTGTCCTTGTCATCGCGGCATTCGTGGTGCCGCACCTGGACCTCGGCATCGTCACCCCCCTGATCAATGCCACCCCGGAACGCTTCCGCGACTTCGCGGGCACCGCGCCGATCTTCGGGTGGTGGAATGCCCACGTCGGCTGGGGCACTGTCCCCGCCGTCGTGATCGGCGCCGCGGCGGTGTGGTGGGGACCGTCGGTGGCGCGGCGGCTGCCGTGGCGATGGGTGCCGTGGGTCACGTGGGCGACGGCGTGCGCATGGGCGTTTTCGCTCGCCATGATCGACGGCTGGGAACGCGGTTTCGCCGGTCGGCTCACCGCGCGGCATGAGTATCTGCGCCAGGTACCCACCATCACCGATATCCCGGAGGCGGTGCGCACCTTCGCGAGCAGAATCCTGGATTACCAGCCTGATTCGTGGATCACCCACGTGTCGGGCCATCCTCCGGGAGCGCTGCTGTCGTTTGTCTGGCTCGACCGCATCGGGCTGGGCGGTGGCGGATGGGCGGCGCTGCTGTGCCTGCTCGTCGGTTCGAGCGCGGCAGCCGCGATCGTGGTCGCGGTGCGCGCACTCGCCAATGAGGACGTCGCGCGGATGGCGGCACCGTTCACGGCGGTTGCGCCTACGGCGATCTGGATCGCCGTGTCCGCCGACGGCTACTTCGCCGGTGTGGCGGCGTGGGGTATCGCGTTGCTGGCGTTGGCGGCTCGGCGCACCGTGCGCTGGCCGATGCTGGCGGCGGCCGGTTCCGGGCTGCTGCTGGGGTGGGGCATCTTCCTCAACTACGGCTTGGGTCTCATGGCAGCTCCCGCCGTCGCGGTGTTGCTCGCGGCGGTGGACTGGCGGGCGGCGCTGCGCGCGCTGATCCCTGCGGTGCTGGTCGCGCTCGTCGTTGTCGCGGTCTTCGCCGCCGCGGGGTTCTGGTGGTTCGACGGGTATGTCCTTGTGCAGGAACGCTATTGGCAGGGCATCGCGAACGACCGCCCGTTCCAGTACTGGTCGTGGGCGAATTTCGCGTCGGTGGTGTGCGCGATCGGGCTGGGCAGCGTGGCGGGACTCGGCCGCGTCTTCGACCGGGCCGCGATCAGGCTGCGGCCGGGTCTGCATCTGGTCGTGCTGGGAGCGCTGGTCGCGATCGTGTTCGCGGACCTGTCCATGCTGAGCAAGGCCGAAACGGAACGCATCTGGCTGCCGTTCACGATTTGGCTGACGGCGGCCGGGGCACTGTTGCCGCCACGTTCGCAGCGGTGGTGGCTGGCCGTCAACGTGGTCGGCGCGCTCGCGCTGAACCATCTGATCCTGACGAATTGGTGACGTCGTCGCTGACTATTCGGTGACGCACTGCTCGATTCCCGGCAACCGGTGGCTTGTGGGTCGACAATCGGATGCGAACGAACGCGCGACTCACGCCACTCAAGGTGGGACGGACACCCGAGCACATGGACCATTCCGAGGAGCCTGATGGAGCGCCGACAGACGCGCCCGGATACGGATTCCCCCGACGCCTGTGGCGCGGTCTGGACGAGCATCCGCCACCGGGCCTGAAACGCGCCACGCGCTGGCGCAGTCCGCTGCGCGGCCTATGGCTGACGTCTGCGCTCGGGTCTGTACTGCTGATCACCCTTCCGGTGGTGACGATCACCGGTCTGCTTTCGTACATCGCGTACGGGCCGCAGTTCGGCCAGGCGATTCCGGGCGACGTCGGCTGGCTCAAGTTACCGACGTTCGACTGGCCGACCGACCCGTCATGGCTGTACCGGCTCAACCAAGGCCTGCATGTCGGGCTCGGGCTGATCCTGATCCCGATTGTGCTGGCCAAACTCTGGTCGGTGATTCCGCGACTCTTCGCATGGCCACCGTCACGCTCGGTGGCACAGTTGCTCGAACGCATTTCGCTGCTGATGCTTGTCGGTGGGATCCTGTTCGAGATCATCACCGGCGTCCTCAACATCCAGTACGACTACATCTTCGGCTTCAGCTTCTATACGGCCCATTACTACGGAGCATGGGTCTTCATCGCGGGCTTCGTGATTCACATCGCCATCAAGATTCCGCGCATGCGGCTAGGGCTTCGATCGATGTCCATGCGACGCGTGTTGCGCACCAACACCAGGGACACCCGACCCGAACCGTACGAACCCGACGGGCTCGTGGCAGCCGAACCCGGACCCGCCACGATCAGCCGCCGCGGCGCCCTCGCCCTCGTCGGCGGTGGCGCGGTGTTCATGGCAGTCATCACCGCCGGCCAGACGCTGGGCGGCTGGACTCGGCAGACAGCACTGCTGTTGCCCCGCGGGCGGACCCACGGCGACGGGCCAAACGACTTCCAGATCAACCGCACGGCCGCCGCGGCCCGGATCACCCCCGACTTGACCGGCGAACGCTGGCGCCTGACCCTGACCGGTGGGCCGTCGCCGGTCGTTCTCGACCGCGCGATGCTCACCGCGATGTCGCAGCACACCGCACGATTGCCGATCGCCTGCGTCGAGGGCTGGTCGACCACCGAGACGTGGACCGGGGTGCCACTGCGGGATCTGGCAAGGCTCGCCGGCATTCCCGAACCGCGGTCCGCATTCGTGCGCTCAGTGGAACGTTTTGGCGCGTTCAACCGCGCCACCCTGCAGGCCAACCAGGTGATGCACCCGGATTCGTTGCTTGCGCTTCGTGTCAACGACGCCGACCTGTCCCTCGATCACGGCTTTCCAGCACGAATCATCGTTCCGGCATTGCCAGGCGTGCACAACACCAAATGGGTCGCATCCATCGATTTCAGGGCGAAGTGACATGTCACTGAACGGATTTCACCGCGTCTACGGGTCGCATCCACTGCACCTGCTGACGCTGGTCGCAGGTTTCGCGCTCTTCGGATACGTCATCGCGACAATCAAGCCAGAGACGTTGTGGAACCCCAACGTGTGGTGGCAGTCGATCGCAGTGTGGTTCGCCGCCGCGATCATCGCTCACGACCTCGTTCTGTTTCCAATCTATGCACTGGCGGACCGACTGCTGACAGCCAATCGGCGTCCAGTCGCAAATGTGCCTGTGCTCAACTTCATCCGGGTACCCACGCTGGGAGCTGCGCTGACGCTGGTGGTCTTTTTGCCCGGCATCATCGAACAAGGCGCGCCGACGTATCTGGCCGCCACCGGACAGACCCAGGAACCTTTCCTCGGTCGGTGGCTGCTGCTGAGCGCGGCCATGTTCGCCGCGAGTGCCATCGCGTTCGCGATCAAGCTCCTTCTCAGCCGGGCGAAATCCAGTGGCCCGCAGAAAAGGACGGTCCGAAGTGCCGAATCGGCCGATTGAGGCGATGGGGGCGCTGCTCGCCGTGATTGCGGTCGTGACAGGCTGCGGCGGAGGTGCGACACCGGAGCAGACATCCGCGCCGCGGTCCTCACGTGCGCCCGCCGCCGAACCCGCTCCGGCCGGGGCGCCGACGGTGCCACCGGTCGGCAGGGTCGTGCCGATCCCCGGCGGGCCCGAGGGCATCGTCATCGGCAGATCGGGGACCGCTGCGATCGCCGTACGTAATCCCCCCGGCGTGACGTTGGTGGACAGCACAACCGGGGTCGTTCGCCAGACCGTCCAGATGGGCGGAGCTGCACGGCATTTGAGCCTCGCCGGGGCCGACGGGCCAGTGTTGGTCCCGTTGGAGTCGTCCGACGAATTGGTCGAAATGAGGCTTGCCGATGGCGACGTGGTATCCAGGACCGCCGGCGTCGGGCGGCAGCCTCACGATTCAGTGCGCACGTCCGACGGCACGGTCGTCGTGACCAACGAGATGGGTGGCGGTGTGGTGTTCGTTCGGGACGGGGCCGTCGTCGGATCCCTACCCGCGGGTCCGCCGCAGCCCGGTGGCGCCGCGGCGGTCGGGAAGTACGCGGCCGTGGCCGACGTGCAGGGCAACGGAGTGTGGGTTTATGACGGATCGATCCGGGAGCAAGTGGCGCAAGGGCCGGTCGGTACCAAGCTGACGCACGCGGTGGCGTTGTCCGACGACCTCGTCGCATTCGCCGACACCGATGGCGGCGCCGTGCTCATCGAACGCATCACGCCGCAGATCAGCGAGCTGGCCAAGGTCGAGTCGCCGGGCAAGCCCTACGGGCTGGCATACGACCCCGATCGTCGACGGCTTTTCGTCACCCTGACCGCCACCAACCAACTGCAGGTGATCGACGTGGCCGATCCCGCCACACCACGGATCGCCGGCACCGTTCCGACGGTGCAACAACCCAATTCGGTCGCGGTGGAACCACGTTCGGGTGCGGTACTGATCACAGGAAGCAGCCCCAACGGGTCGCTGCAGATCATCACCGAGGATCTGTTACCCCGGTGATCGTCACGGCAAAGCCAGCGTCGCCACGACACGCCCGCCGATCGTCTGCATACCCGTCATCACCAATCCTGCGTCCTTGGCGAGCGAGGCGGCGGAATCGATGCCGACCAATGCCCAACGAAACCACGGTCCGATAGTCCGGCTGGACTCCAGTCGCACCCAGCTGGTTCGGATTCCCATTGCCTCCGAATCGAATTCGGCCACGCACTTGCCACCGTGACCCAACAACTCGGCTGCTCTTCTCAGCATCCGCAGTGGGTCACCACCCAACCCCACGTTTCCGTCGGCGAGCAGTACTGTCTGCCAGCGTCCGATCCCCGGCAATGGTCCGAACACGTCTCGTCGGAGCACCGGAGCACCGTTGCGCCGCGCCAAGTCGATGGCCGTCGCCGACTGATCGACCCCGAGCGCGGGAATGCCACACCGGATGAGTTCAGTCACGAATCGACCAGGACCACAACCCAAGTCGATCGTCGGACCAGTGCACAGTTCCAGCACGGCACTGTCGAACTTGTCGTCGGCGTGCTTCCCTCCGAGCCACCGTCGCACCGGTAACCGTCGGACTTCGCCGTCGTCGCGCCTGATCCAGCACCGCTCACCGTCGAGAGCGCGGTCATAAAGGTGGCCCAGCATGTCAGGCATGCACCCCCTCGGTGACGCGGGCGAAATGACTGTCCGCGGAGCACATCCGCCGGACCGACGCGATGTCCGCCACGGTATCGACATCCCCCAACTCGGCGACCCGCGTGACCTCGATTCCCTTGGACCACAACGCGGCCAGCGTCAACGCCCCGGTGTCGGGTTGCGACATCGGCACCGTCCGAAGGCAATCCGCCATCGCGGCGTCGGACACTCCCAGCACCCACCATCCACCGTCGTCGGCGAGGCCGAGCACCGCGCCGGTGCCCATCAGTTCATGGGCGCATTCGGTGAGCATGTCGGCCGACACCTGCGGCGTGTCCATACCGATCTGCAGCACCGTTCGAATGCCCGTCGCTGCCGCCGCGTCGATGTGCGCATTGGCGAGCCGGTCGGCGAAACCATCCCCGCGCTGCGGCACCACCGTGAACGATTCCAGGCGGCTACGGATCGTCGCCGATGCCCGCGCGGAATCGAGGTCGCCTGTCATCGCCACCACGCGCGCCTGTACCGGCGTGGCGGCGACCGCGTCGAGGGTGTCCAGCAGCGCAGCGGCCGCGATGTCGGCGGCCACCCGATCCCCTAGCGAGGCGGCCAGCCGCGTCTTCGCCAATCCGGGCACGGGCGCCTTCGCCACCACCAGGGCGACCACCGGAATCACGAAATCACCCGCCAGAAATCGACGGCCGCGACCACGCTGCCGCGCATCGAACCGCTCACCTTCGATTTTCCCCCGGTTCTGGGTCCGTAGTCCACGTCGCGTTCGACGACGTTCCAACCCGCGGCAGCGGCCCGCACCAACAGTTCGAGCGGATATCCGGACCTGCGGTCCTGCACGCCGAGCCCCAATAGCGCGTCGCGACGGACCACCCGCATCGGCGCGATGTCGTGCACCGGCAGACCGTGCTTGCGACGCAGCCGCCAGCACACCGCAGCGGTCCCGGCGCGGGCATGCCACGGCCAGGTCAGCCCCTTCACAGCACGCCGCCGTCCGATCGCCATATCCGCTCCACGTTCGAGATCGTCGACCAATTTCGGCAGGTCACGCGGATCAAGCGAGCCGTCGGCGTCGATGACCGCCACGACCGGCGTCGTCGCCGCCACGATCCCGGCGTGCACCGCGGAGCCGTATCCCGGGCGGGGCTCGGCAACCACGTCCGCACCGTGCCGTCGGGCCACCTCGGCGGTGCCGTCGGTGCTGTTGTTGTCGACCACCAGGGTCTGGTACCCAGGCGGGATCGCCGCCAGCACCCCCGGCAGCGACGCGGCCTCGTTGAGGCACGGCAGCACCACCGTGACGGGACAGTCGGGCATGGTTCGAGGCTAACCACCCTCGCGCTGGTCAAACAGGGTGACCCATGACGAATTCATTACGTTGCTGCAGGTCGCGGGTGTGCGGGGCTAACCTCGGGGGGTGACTCGGGTGTTGATCGCCGACGACGACACCGTCGTGCGCGATGTCGTGCGCCGGTATCTGGAGCGCGATGGCCTCGAGGTGTCGATCGCCCACGACGGAACGGAGGCGCTGCGGCTGCTCGGCTCGCAGCGCATCGACGTCGCGGTATTGGACGTGATGATGCCCGGACCTGACGGCCTCACGCTGTGCCGCAGCCTGAGGCAGCGCGGCGGTTACGCGATTCCGGTGATCCTGCTGACCGCGCTCGGTGAAGAGGACGACCGGATCGCGGGTCTGGAGGCCGGCGCCGACGACTATCTGACCAAACCGTTCAGTCCGCGCGAACTGGCGCTGCGGGTCCGGTCGGTGCTGCGGCGTGCTCCTGCGCAGTCAGGCCCCCCACCGCTCGACATCACGGTGGGCGGGCTGAGCGTGTCGGCAGCCGCGCGCTCGGCGACCGTGTCCGGGCACCCGGTATCGCTGACCAACCGCGAATTCGACCTGCTGATGTTCTTCCTCACACACACCGACACCGTGTTCTCCCGTGAGGAACTGCTGAAACAGGTGTGGCGCTGGGACTTCGGCGATCTGTCGACGGTGACGGTGCATGTGAAGCGGCTGAGGTCCAAGCTCGGAGACGCGCACCGGTTGCAGACCGTGTGGGGCAAGGGCTACCTCTGGAGCAGCGCCGACGAACAGCAGGCTCATGCCCACTGACCTGTGGGAGATCGCCTGGTGGGCGTTCGCCTGCTCGGTGCCGGTGGTTCTCGCCGGAGCGATCATCATCCGGTTGGCACGGTCGTGGTCGTTGGCCGTCAGCATGGTGGCGCTGGTGCTCATCCCGGTACTGGCGACGTTCTCCGGAGTGCTGGGCGCGAGCGGGTTCATGCTCACCGAGACGTTTGAACAGACGGCGGTCGTGCTGGTCATCGTCGCGGTGGTCACGATTCCGGCGGCGGTGATGTTGGCGCGCTACCAAGCCCGGCGCACCGTCTGGGAGCAGGAGATCCGCGATTCCGAACGGGCCGCAGAGCAGTCGCGGCGGCGGCTGGTGGCCTTCGTCAGCCACGACCTGCGCACACCGCTGGCCGGGATCCGCGCGGTGTCCGAGGCCATCGCCGACGGTGTGGTTCCCGAATCAGAGGTGCAGGTGCACGCCAAAACGATTGAGCAGGAATCGATTCGGCTCGCCGATATGGTCGACGATCTGTTCGAGATGTCGAAGATCAATGCAGGCGCGATACGACCCGCGCTGGACAAGGTGGCGCTGGACGAGGTCGTCGACGACGTCCTGGCTGCACACCGGATCGCCGCCGAGCGCGCCGGCGTGCACCTGACGGCCGAATTGCCGTCCAAGGCGGTACGGGTGGTGGGTAGCGACCGGGCTTTGGTCCGGGTGTTGTCCAACCTGGTGGCCAACGCCATCGCGCATACACCGGAGGGCGGGGAGGTTCTGCTCTCACTCGGTGCCGACGACAACGGCGCGTGGGCCCGCGTGGACGACACCGGCGTCGGCATCGCCGAGGCTGACCTACCGCGGGTGTTCGATGTCGCATACCGCGGCTCCAACAACCGTGTGCCACGCTCGGATTCGTCGCTGCCCAGCGGATCCGGACTCGGCCTCGCCATCGCCGCGGGTCTCGTTCAGGCCCATCGCGGCACTCTGACCGCGCACAACCTCGACGCCGGCGCACGGTTCGAGGTGCGGTTGCCGCTGGCGGCCGAGGATTAATCCACAGCGAATGCTCGCCACATTCCGGGCACACCCTTCAATTGGTGCTCACCGCGATCGGTGAAGCGCAGTCGGGAACCGAGCACCAATGGCGGGATCACCCCCGATACAAACACCTCGCCAGAGCCGGCCAACGCCATGATGCGGGCCGCAACATGGACCGCGATGCCATGGATGTCGCCGTCGGATTTCTCGACCTCTCCGGTGTGCAGACCCACACGGACTTCCAAGCCGAGATCTTCGACCGCGTCGCGTATCGCGCATCCGCATTCGATCGCGCGCGCGGGACCATCGAATGTCGCGAGCGCACCGTCGCCGGTGAACTTGACGACTTCACCACGCCAGCTGGCCACACTTCGATCGACGACGCGGTCATGGGCGGCAAGCACTTTCGTCCAAGCTTCATCGCCGAGCTGCGCAGCACGTCGGGTCGAGCCCACAATGTCGGTGAACAACACCGTGGCCAGCACGCGGTTGGACGGTGGCGCACCGCGTTGGCCGGTGAGAAATGTTTCCACCTCGTCGAGCAGGCTGTCGGCATCGCCGGCGAACCACACGCTGTCCTCGCCGTCGAACTCGACCAGTCGAGCATCGGGAATCCGCCCGACGATGTCCTGGGCATGACCGTCGCGTACGTGGCGATCGCCGCGACGGCGCACCACCAGCGTCGGCGCCTGGATACTGCCGAGCAGAGGGCGGACGTCGGTGCGCGCGAACAGGTCGAACGCCCGCACCCAGTCCCCGGGTCCGCCCGCGAGGCGTTCATTGCGGCCCCACCAACGCCTCTTGGCGGCGTCGTTGGTCCAACTCGGCGCCAACACGTCGACGAGCGCTCCCGTCCCGACATTGCGACCGAACGCCTCGTTGAACCGAGCGAGCTCGGACTCGGGTAGTCCGAACGACTGGCCGGCAGTGCGGAGAAAGTTTGCGTAGGGACTGGAAAGCACAAGCGAGCGAATCCGCTGAGGATGGGTGGCGGCCAACAACATGACAGACAGCCCTGACTCCGTCATCGAGAACACCGACGCTCGCTCGCTCCCGACCGCATCGAGCACCGAAACGAGGCCGTCGGTCCAGACCTGCATCGAAGGATTGTCGGCCGGCGCCGAATCGGAGCTGCCGATCCCGAGCAGATCGGTCAGGATCAAACGACTGAACGACGCCAGGCGGTGAAGATGTCCGGCGACAGCGGCGTCGTCCCACACCAGGTCGATCGGGAAGTTCGGACTCGGTACCAACAGTAGGTCGGGACCTTTGTCGCCGAGGACCTGGTACGCGAAGTGGACACCGTTGTCCTGCGCGTACAGCGTCTCCGGCACGCCCCCCATGGCAAGAGCATGCCATCTGAACGCCGCCCTCATCCGCGACTCTTGTATTTGAGTGATCGTTCTACTATCGTCGCTAACCATGGCGACCAAGAGTGCCGAGAAGGCGCGACGCAAATTCAAGTTCGAACGACGCATGGGACGCATCGTGATGAACCCGTTGGTGACGGCGCTGGACCGCCTGGGCGTCCGCTCGTCACTTGTGGTCGAACTCGAAACCATCGGCCGCAAGTCGTCAGAACCGCGCCGGGTGCCGCTGGCCGGACGGATCGACGGCAACGACCTGTGGGTGATCTCCCAACACGGTCGCCGCGCCGGCTGGGCCTACAACATCGCCGCCAACCCGAATGTCCGGGTACGGGTGAACAACGAGTGGCGCACCGGCACAGCCACTTTCGAACCCGATGACGACGTGCGCGCCCGTGCCCGCAGCTTCGGTGGCGGCGGCCGGTTCGGACAATCGGCGACCGCGTTCACGATGCGCGCGATGGAAAGCGATCCGATCTCGGTCCGCATCGCCCTCGACTAGGTCCGTTTCGAGCCGACTGGGACGGGTAGTCCCACCGCGTCGGAAGGAAACGGAGGAACTGTGAACAAGCAACTACGCACATCGTTCGCTGTGCTCGGCGGCGCTGCTGCAATGGTGTTGGCCGTGGGTTGTGGCGGCGGCGACGAAGGTGAATCGACCAGCACGACCAGCACGACCAGCACGACCACCGAGACGACGTCGGCGACGACGACCGCACCCGCACCCGCTCCGGCGACGACGACCGCGCCCGGTGGCGGCGGTGCGGTTCCCGGAGGCCCCACCGGCGGGGGCGGCCCGGAGGGCGGCGGCGGAACGATCCCGGGCGGCCCCACGGGTGGCGGCGGTCCCGGCGGAGGCGGCGGGTCCATCCCCGGCGGCCCGTCAGGCGGCGGCGGCCCAGGTGGCGGCGGCGGTTGTGTTCCCGGCGTGGGTTGCATCGAGGTCCCGTAGGACTTGCTGGCTGACGCTCACTGCCGGAACCTAGTCCGGCAGTGAGTTGCTCAGCCGTTCTGTCGCTGACAGGTAGTCCTCGATGAACTCACGAACCACCTCTTTGGCTGGCTTCACCTTGTTCATCAGCCCCACGCCCTGTCCGACGAAATAGGTCGCCAAGGCTTGCGCCCCCGGATGGCCTTGCGCCGCGAGCACGTCGATGCGCCGGATGATCGGCTCGGCCACCATCGATTGCAGCGGCAACGGCAATGTTTTGTGACCGCCCTCGTTCGGCTGCCACGCGTCGGTCCAGTCCGAAACCAGCTGCCGCGCAGGCTTTCCGGTTCGGCCGGTCGAGCGGATTGTGTCGCGTGAGGATGCGGCGAGGAATTTCTGCACCGTATGCGGCGCCGTTTCGGCCTCCTCCGTCGTCAGCCACACCGAGCCGGTCCACGCCCCGTCGGCACCCATCGCTACACACGCGGCCATCTGCTTGCCGGTAACGATCCCGCCTGCCGCCAACACCGGGATGTTGCTCCCGATCGCCGCAAGAGCTTCCAACACCTCGGGGATCAGCACCAGCGTCGTCACCTCGCCGCAGTGGCCGCCGGCTTCGGTGCCCTGAGCGACGATCAGATCCACCCCCGCCTGCGCCTGCTTGACCGCATGCTCCTTCGCGCCCACCAACGCGGCGACCGGGACGCCGTTCTTCTTCCCCGCCTCGATCATGTAGTCGGGCGGCACCCCAAGCGCGTTGGCGATGAGCTTGATCGGATGGCTCATCGCGACCTCGAGCAGCTCCTGCCCGGTGTCTCCCGACAGGAACGACGGGCCGGTCTTCGGCGACGCCTCGGGCTCGATGTCATGCTTGGCCAGCAGCTCCGCGATGAATTCGCGGTAGTCGTCGGGGATGCGGGACGCCAGCTCGCCCCGGCCCAACTTTTCGCCCTTGCCCTCGAACTTGGCGGGCACGATGAGGTCGAGGCCGTACGGCTTACCGCCGACGTGCTCGTCGATCCACGACAGTTCCTGGTCGAGCAACTCCGGTGTGTAGGCGGTGGCGCCCAGGACGCCGAACCCCCCGGCATTGGTCACCGCTGCCACGACGTCCCGACAGTGGCTGAACGCGAAGAGGGGGAAATCGATGCCGAACTGCTCACAAATGGCGGGCTTCATTCCACCAGTATCACTAGGTCACACCGGTCGACGACAGGAACCCTTGGATCTCGGTGAGCATCTGCCGGCCGTCCAACATCTCAGGGTCGTTGTGACCGCCCCCCGGCACCAGCACGTACCGCTTGGGCTCATTGGCCGCGTCATAGAGTCGACGGCTCAGTGCCTCAGGGACGATGTCGTCGCGGTCGCCGGCAATCACCATGACCGGCACGTGCACCGATCCGATCCGGTCGATCGACGGATACCGGTCCATCAGCAGCCGTCGCACCGGCAACCACGGATAGTGCATCGCGCCAACGTCGGGCAGGGAGGTGAACGGCGATCGCAGAATCAAGGCCGCGGGCGGCCGTTCCACCGTGAGGCCGACAGCGACTGCGCCGCCGAGCGATTCGCCGAAGTACGCGATCTTCTCCACGCCGGGTCGCGCAGCCAGCCATGCCTGGGCGGCCCGCGCGTCGGCGGCCGTTCCGTCCTCGGAAGGTCGGCCGGGGTTGCCGCCGTAGCCGCGGTAGTCGAACAGCAGCACCGAAAGGCCTATACGGTTCAGCGCGGCGGCCAGTGCGATCCGGCCCGACCGGTCGCCGCCGTTGCCGTTGCACACCAGCACCGCGGGACCGCCGCCGGCGACAGGGAAATACCACGCCCCCAAACGGATTCCGTCGCTGTCCAGTACGACGTCCTGGCCGTTGGGCAACATCGTTGCCGCTGGCGGGACCGGCCCAGGCGACGGAAAGTAGATCAACCGTCGCTGTTGCGACCACGCCAACGCCAGCAGACCCGATGCCACGAGCGCGACGATAGCGACAACCACCGCGAGGCGCTTCATCTACGCCCGCAGCGGTGCGAACGCGAACTCGCGCAGGCCGTCGCGCGGATCAACGACGGCGCGAAAACCGAGTACATCGGCCGCGCGGGCGGGGTCGGCGACGATATGGCGGACGTCGCCGCTGCGGTACTGCCCGGTGACGACGGGTGCTAGAGCCTCATGTCGCCGCCGGGGCGGCTCCGCGGCACCGCGTGCGTCGCACAACTCGGTCGCGACCTCCATGATCGAAATGGGCCGACCGGAGCAGACGTTGAACGCGTCGAAGCCGTCGACTGCGGATTCGACGGACGCGACGTTGGCTGCCGCGATGTCGTCGACGTGCACGAAGTCGCGCATTTGACCACCGTCTTCAAAAACCCTTGGTACGTCGCCGGATTCGAGCTCCGAGCGGAAGATCGCCGCGACCCCGGAGTACGGGGTGTCGCGCGGCATGTGCGGGCCGTACACGTTGTGATAGCGCAGCGCGACGACCGAGCCGCCGCTGGCCTCAGACCACGCCAGGGCGTAATGCTCCTGCGCGGTCTTGCTCGCGGCGTACAGGCTGCGCGGCCGCAGCGGCGCGTCCTCGGCCACCAGTTGCCAGTTGACCGTCGCACCGCAGACCGGGCAGCGGTGGTCGAACACCCCGGCGTCGAGATCGGCGCGCGAGCGGGGCAGCGGGTCGATCGGACCGTGCTCGGCGCAGTCGTAGCGGCCCTGGCCGTAGACCACCATCGACGAGGCCAGCACCAGCCGCCGGCAGTCCGCGGCGAACATCTCGGCCAGCAGAACCGACGTCCCGTAGTCATTGTGGCTGCCGTACGACGGTGCGTCGGCGGCGTTCACCCCGGCGCCCACCACCGCGGCCTGGTGGCACACCACGTCGACACCGTCGAGCAGCGGCGCCAGCGCGGACCCGTCGCGGATGTCGAGCACCCGGCAGTCCGGCGGCGGCTCGGCGCCCGGACCGTGCGCGGCGGGCAGCATCGCGTCGACGGCGACGACGTCGTGCCCCGCGTCGCGCAGTGCGGCGTCGACCCGGGTTCCGATGAACCCGGCCGCTCCGGTCAGCAGAACTCTCACGGCAAGTCGAACGGAAGTTGAATGCCTTCGTGCGGAAGGCAATGCGTGCAGGTCCGCTCGAGCTGAACCTGATCTATGGCCTCGTGCACGAGCTTCTTGAAGGGCACCAGGTTGCGCTCGAACTCCGCGAAGACGTCGACCGCGCGGACCGCGCTTCCGCTGTCGATCCCCGCGTCCACATCCGTCACCAAAGCGATTGCCGCATAACACATTTCGAGCTCACGGGCGAGGACCGCCTCTGGGTATCCGGTCATGTTGACCAGGCTGAAACCCTGGCTCGCGAACCAGCGGCTCTCAGCCCTGGTGGAGAACCTCGGTCCCTGCACCACCACCATCGTCCCGCCGTCGACCACCCCGGGTAGGTCGGCCGCCGCGGCGCGCAGTGTCGGGCAGTACGGGTCGGCGAACCCGACGTGGATGCCGCCCGAGTCGAAATAGGTGTCGTCGCGGCCGCTGGTGCGGTCGACCAGTTGATCAGGCACCACCATCGCACCCGGCCCCAGGTCCGGCGTCAGGCTGCCGACGGCGCATGGCCCGTAGATGCGCCGCACACCGAGCGCGCGCAACGCCCACATGTTGGCGCGGTACGGGACGGTGTGCGGGGAGAACTCGTGCCCGGCACCGTGTCGTGGCAGGAACGCAACCTCGTGGTCGCCGACGGTGCCGACGGTGATCGGCGCGCTCGGCTCGCCGTAGGGGGTGTCCAAGCTGATCGCGCGGGCGTCAGAACCGAAGAACGTGTAGAACCCGCTGCCGCCGATGACTCCGAGCAAGGGCTACACGCCCGGTGTTTCGTCCTCGACCACCGACTGCTGCGAGGCGCGTCGTGCTCCGTCGCGGATCTCGAATACATCGGTCGCGAAGCCGCCGATGGCGTTTGCGACGTCCTTGACTGCGGTGGTGATGATCGAGGCCACATCGCCGACGGTTGCCGCGCCGGACTCGACGATCTCCTGCACGGCGTCCTTGCGGATCTCGGTCTTACTGAGTCGGTCCTCCATGAGCACAGTCTGCCACGCGTACGGGCGCCGGACCCGAAGAGGAAAACAACGACCGTGCAAGACTGGCGCTCGTGGCCAGTTTCGCGCAGTGGGTGGAGGGTGCCCGGCCCAGAACGCTGCCGAATGCGATCGCCCCGGTCATCGCCGGTACCGGCGCGGCGGCCTGGTTGCACGCGTGGTGCTGGTGGAAAGCTCTGCTGGCGATGGTCGTCGCGGTCGCGATGATCATCGGGGTGAACTACGCCAACGACTACTCCGACGGCGTCCGCGGCACCGACGACGTGCGGGCGGGACCGTTGCGGCTGGTGGGGTCGAAGGTCGCCAGCCCGCGCTCGGTGCTGACCGCCGCGATCGTCAGCCTGACCATCGCGGCCCTCGCCGGACTCGCGCTCGCGTGGTTCAGTGCCCCGTGGCTGATCCTGGTCGGCGGACTGTGTCTCGCCGGCGCGTGGCTGTACACGGGCGGCTCGAAGCCGTACGGCTACCTCGGGCTGGGCGAGGTCGCGGTGTTCGTGTTCTTCGGTCTCGTCGCCGTCCTCGGCACCCAGTACACCCAGGCGCTGCGGATCGACTGGGTCGGCGCGGCGATGGCCGTCGCGATGGGCGCGATGTCGTCGGCGGTGCTGGTGGCGAACAACCTGCGAGACATCCCGACCGACAAGGAATCCGGCAAGATCACCCTCGCCGTCCGGCTCGGCGACCCGCGCACGCGGCTGCTGTACCAGACGCTGCTGGCGGTGGCGTTCGCCCTGACGCTGGTGCTGATCCTCGCGACGCCGTGGGCCGCCGTCGGCCTGGTGGCGCTCCCCCTGGCGATGCGGGCCGCTTCTCCGGTGCGAAAAGGTTCCGGTGGCAAAGATCTGATCCCGGTTCTGCGCGATACGGGGTTGACCATGCTGGTTTGGTCGCTCGCCGTTTCTGCGGCGCTGTTTTTTGGCTGATTCCGTCCGAACCGAGCCCCGAACTGCTGCGATAGCTGAAGAAGCTGATGCGGAGGCACGTCATGACGACGAGTCGAGCAATACACTCAGCGGTTATCTTGGCAATCGCCGCCGTGGGGTTCGCGGGTCCGGCCGGGGCCGAGAATCCCCGCGACCTCGACGGCACCTCCATCTATTCCGACGGGGTCAGCACCCAGCAGTAGGTGGCCACCCCCTGCGAGCCCGTCTGCATCAACATCGTCGCCTCTCCCGGCGCGGGTAAGCCCGGCTTCAGCGGACAGGCGACGAACTTCCGGGGCTGGGTACTGACGGTGGAAAACCTGCCCGACGTGGTGAAGTGCCCCGACGGCACCACCGCGACCGGTGGAATGAACTTCCGATTCTCGTCAACCGAGGCATATGGCAAACCGCCGCAGCCCTACGACCAGTTCACCTTCACGCTGACAAAGGTCTAGCTGACCGCGATTTCGGTGTAGCTGGTCGCGCTGTCCGCGACTGTCTACACCGAAATCGCAACTGGCGCTTCCGACACCTTCACCAGTGCGACCTCGGGTCGAGCCGGAACCTCGTCGGCCAGAAACCAGCGGAAGGCGAGATTGCCACGCGGATAGTCAAGCGTCGTAATCGAATTCGGATGTTTGGTCATACCCCGTGAGATGACGACGGTCACTGAGCCATCGGCGTTGGGGACCGCCGAGTAGCCGTTAACCGAGCTGCGCGCGTCGGCGACACCCGGCGTCGCCATGAACTGATTCCACACCACCAGGTTCCAGAATCGGCACGACGGCGGGCGGTGGGTGACGACGAGCGCCTCATCCTCGTCGAGTACGAAACTGCCGTAGGCATAGCAGGCGTCGCGCGCCGACCAGCCGAAGTTCGCATCGGGTACCTGGTAAGGATCAGCGAATTCATTTGCGGCCGTCGCAATCTCGTGTCCCAGCGTGTGTTGTTGCTCGCTGCGCACACCCACCCCCAGCGGCAGGATCGCGAACATGGTGCGCAACCAGGCCGCACTGGAGCGCAGCGCAGCCGCCGTCTCCGCGTCGCCATGCCGGAATGGATCGGGTTCGTCGAGTGCTTCGATCTGCCACTTCACCGGGCGCCCGGTTTGCGGATTGCCCTGGTAGTCACGTGTCATCAGCACCGCCGCGTCGGGCGTCGGACCGAAGTCGAAGGAGAAGTTGCCGTCGGCATCGATGTCCAGGTCGTCGTCGCGCAGGATGGCCACGATCCGGTCGGACCACGCACCCGGCGACGGCTCGTTGTAGGCAGTCACCGAGAAGTAGACGCTGTCGCCCTTGTTCCCGCTGATCCGGTATCGCCGATTCGGATCGACAGGGCACATGAAGTAGTAGGCGTCGGTATTGTCGCCACCCCACCGGCGGTCGGGCCGAAATGGCGAGTTGACCTCCACCCACAGCGGCCGGCTGGGGTCGGCGAACAGGTACGTGTCGAACGCCACGCCGAGGGTGGTCGCGAGCATGCGGTAGCCGTCGGCGATATGGCGGTCATCGGTCACCGCACGATCACCTTCGAGGAAGGTGCGGTCAAGGCCCCCAAGGGTTTCCAGAAGTTCGCGCCAAGCCGCCGTGGATTCGTGTTCGGTCATGCGCCGATTCCTCTCGCGATGAACTCGGCGGTGCGGTCCATCCAGGCCTCGTCGAGTGTCTCGGGGTGCGTGATGAGAGCGAGGAAGATGATGCCGGCGAGCGCGTCGATCACATCGGCGGGACGGACCTCGGCGCGAACCTCACCGCGCTTGCGGGCCGTCTCCAGCCAGTCGTCCAACCCGTAGGACAGCACGTCGACGAACCGCTCGAGCAGCGCGGCGTGCAGCGTCGAGTCGACGGCCATCTCCGCCACCAGCCCGGGCAGTGCTGCCAGCGCCGCCGGGGTGGTCAGTAGCGCGAACGTCCGGGCCATCATCTCGCGCACGTCACCGAGCGTGCTTCCCGTCGAAGGTAATTCGGTGTATTCGGTGACCGGGAAGACCGCCTCATGCACGAGATGCGCCTTGCTCGGCCAGCGCCGGTAGATCGCCGGCTTGCTGGTGCCCGCACGCTTCGCGATCGCGTCCACCGACAGCGATGCGTAATCGGTCTCGCCGAGCAACTCGGCCGTCGCTTGAAGAACCGCACTGTCGATCCGTGGATCGCGCGGTCGCCCAATTTCCACCATCATTATGGAACTGACAGTAACATAACTTGCCGTGACTGATGCCCACTCAGCGCCTCCCACGGTGCACCTCGACGACCTCGCCGAACCCCGTTTCTCACCAGAGGCCGAGCCCATTCGCGAGATGATGGGAGCAATGGCGGCGGATTGCCCGCTGGACGCCGACGCACTGCACACCAAGGCCGCCGCCGAAACCGGGCTCGACGATTTCGGCCCCGACGACTACCGCGAACGCCTCGACGTGTTTCTTGGAGCGCTGCAAGACATTCCGGGCATGCATGACGCGGGCATCGTGAACTTCCACGCCCAGTTGTTGCAGTGGCTGAAGAACAGGCTGCTGCTCACCGACCTGCTGACCCGCCATCCCGAGATCCACGACATCGAGCTCGCTCCGCCGGTCGTGATCGCCGGGTTACCCCGCACCGGAACCACCCATCTGCACAACCTCCTCGGCGCGGCCTCCTCCAATTCTCCGTCCGGACGGCCGGAGGCGACGTTTCGCACCATCCCCTACTGGGAGAGCAACGAGCCGTTCCCCCTACCGTCGGAGGCGGGCATCGAGCCGGATCCTCGCCGGACGCGAATGGACGTCGCAGTCGAGGTGATGAACATCGTGATGCCGCACTTCGCGCTGATGCACGAGATGACCACAGACCATGTGCACGAAGAGATTCAGCTGCTGGCCAACGACTTCTCGACGATGCTTTTCGAGACCCTCGGCCATGTGCCGGCATGGCGCGACTACTACCTGTCCCATGATCAGACGTCGCACTACGAATACCTCGCCGTCCAGCTGAAGGCGCTGCAGTTCCTGCGCGGCGGACGGCGCTGGCTGCTCAAGTCCCCGCAACACCTGGAGCAGCTGCCGGTCCTGAACGCCGTCTTCCCCGGGGTGGTCGTCGTGTTCACTCATCGCGACCCGGTGCCCGTGGTGCTCTCCATGCTCGCGATGCTGACCTACAGCGCCCGCATGCACCGCTATCCGGTTCCGGTGCACGAGATCGCGGCGACGTGGATCGATCGTCTCGAGCTGATGCTCAATGCATTGGTGCGCGACCGTGCCGTCATTGCGCCGCAACGTTCGGTCGACATCCGCTTCGACGACTTCATGGCCGACGAAATGGGCGTCGTCGAACAGATATACGACCTCGCGGGAGAGCCGTTGGCCGACGACGCACGGACCTCGATCCAGGACTACCTCGCCGGACACCAGCGAGGTCGCCTTGGCCGTGTCGCTACGTCAGCCGAGATGTTCGGGCTGGACGAGCGCGACATGCGGGCCCGGTTCAGCCCGTATGCCGAACGCTTCCTGGCGTGACGGGCCAGAAGGTCAGCCTGCCGAGGTTCCCGTCCAGTACTCGACCACTCGACCGTCGGCGATCCTGAGAATGTCGTTGCCCGTGAATCGCTTCGGACCGTCCGGCGTGGCACCCGTCCCGATCCAGCGAGCCGCCAGCATGTCGCCTTCGACGAACGGTTCCACCTCGATGACGAAACGCAGATCGGTCAACATCGACCTGGTCTTGTCGACCATCGCATTCAACTCATCGGCCCCGTGGACCTCATGGTCCGGCCAATGCCCGACGAAATCTTCGGACACCAGGTCATTCGCCACTGGTTTGCCCGCCCACAGTTCGTCAATCCAGCGCCCGTAAAGCTCTTTCGCAGAGATCACGCACTCCTTCATAGAAGACATGCGGATTTACTACCCCGTCAAGCGCAAAAATACGCCCACCGACCTGTCCCCCGCTGTTCCCCGCCAACCCGACCCAGGAATGCCTGCTAGCTGCATTGTCGGTGCACTCGCGATCCGGTGTGCTGGTGGCGGTGGCAGTACAGGAGGCCGAGACGGCCGGGGCTCGGGTGATCGTCGCCGACGACGACGTGCTGCTGCGCGAAGGTTTGGCCAGTCTCCTGGATCGATCGGGCTTTCAGGTGGTCGGTCAGGCCGGCAGCGGCGTGGAGTTGCTGTCGCTGGTGGGCACCCACCGGCCCGACCTGGTGATCGTGGACATCCGGATGCCGCCGACGCACAGCAGCGAAGGACTCGACGCGGCCCGCGCGATCCGCTCCGAGTCGCCGGACACCGGCATCCTCGTACTGTCGGCCCATGTCGAGGTCGACCATGCGATGGAGCTTCTCGGCGGCGATCGCGCGATCGGCTACCTGCTCAAGAGCCGCGTCACCGATGTGGGCGACTTCATCGACACGCTCACGCGCATCACCAAGGGAGCGTCGGTGGTGGATCCCGCGGTGGTTGCCGAACTCCTTTCGACGCGCCGGCGTAACGACCCACTGGGCGTGCTGAGTTCGCGCGAGTTGGAGGTGCTGGCGCAGATGGCAGAGGGCCGTTCCAACGCGGGAATTGCGCGACGGCTGTGGGTGACCGAGGGCACCGTCGAAAAACACGTCCGCAGCATCCTGGCCAAGTTGAACCTGCCCGAAACCGGCGACGATCACCGCAGGGTCCGTGCTGTCATCACGTTTCTGGAGGCGCGCTGAACGATCGGTTTGTAGCCGAATCCCCGTTGCTGTCGCCACGGCCACGGACCAAATCAACGATCGCTTCGGGCGACAACTCGATCTTCGGCAGAAACCCCACCGCAGCACTGTTGGCGAGCAGATCGGCGAGGTCCCGCTCCGCGTGGGCCGAGATCAAGATGACCGGCGACAGGTGCGGGATGCCGCTCGCACACAGTTGCTCGACGAGATCGAATCCGCTTTCCTCACCGAGATCGACGTCGACGAGCGTGACGTCTGGCCGCAGATCGAGGTAGCGCTGCAGACCGTCGGCGCTGTTGGACGCAACGCCGACCACCGCGATGCCGCTACGCTCGAGCATCCCGAGCGCCGCACAACGGAAGCTCTGACTGTCGTCGACGATCAGACAGCGCATAGCCGAACCCGCAACAACATTCCTTCATCGTGCCCATCAATTCGCGAGTTCCGCATTGCGGATAGCTGGAATTCACCGTCCACGCCTCGACATCGTCGAGCCATCAGGGCCGTAGCGCGTCGACCAACCGGTCCAGGTCGTTCTCGTTGTTGTAGAGATGAAAACCCACCCGAATCGCCCCGGCGCGGACCGACGCGCGGATACCGGCCCGCTGAAGCGCCTCGGCCGCACCCTCGATAGGCAGCGAGACGATCGCCGAATCATGCGGCGGCAGATCCAGTTCGGCGCGCAGACGGTTGGCGAGCCCCAGACAATGCGACTGCACGGCGGCGCCGTCGAGCGAGGCCAGCCACGGCATCGCGAGCCCGGCGCCCAGGACGCTGAACCACGCGGGCGACAGGTCGAACCGGCGAGCATCGTCTGCCAATCGGAGCGGCAGCCCGTATATCGTCTGCCAGGGGTCAACGCCGGCGTACCAATTAGCAGCGTGCGGCGTCATCGCGCGACTTACTCTGTCGCTCAACGAAACCCATGCCGTACCCCGAGGTGACAGCAGCCACTTGTACACCGCCGCGACGGTGACGTCGACCCAGTCCAGCTCGACGCGCTTCCATCCGAGCGCCTGCGTGATGTCGATAACTGTCAGCGTCTCGGTACCGGCAACGTGGCTGCGCAGCGCATCGATGTCGAGCACCACACCGTTGGCCGACTGCACCAGGCTCACGGCGACGACATCGAAATCGGCTGCTGCCGTAATCAATTCGTCGGCGGGCAGCTCGGTGACGGTGACCCCGCGCCGCGCCTGGGCGGCGAACGGAAATGTGGTGCTGGTGAACTCACCCGCCAGTGTGAGGACACGCGCACCGTCGGGGATGGCCGCAGCCACCAGCCCCAGCGCCGAGGAAACGGTGCTGCCCATCGCCACCGAGCCGACGGGAAGGCCCGTCAGCGCGGCGTAGCCTTCGCGCCCGGCGGCGACGTGGGCGTCGAACGAGGGGACGTCCATCGTCCCGTTCTGCCACTTGCCGATGCAGTCCAGCAACGCGTCCACGAGGAACTGCGGCGGCAGGCCATAGGTGGGTGAGTTGAGAAATCCATCGGCTCCAAGGAATTCGGCGCCGAATGCTTCCCGCGTCATGGCGTGGGAGGCTCGTCGCCACGAAGTCTGGCCTGCAGTTGCTCGCGGTCCTTGCGACGCCGCTCGTCGAGTAGGGCGATGCTGGCGGTGGCGCGACGGCGCAGGGGGGCGAACATCCAGATGCCCAGTGGCAGCGCTATCACCATGGCGAACAGAAGCGCGACCACGAGCGGAAACTCGCGCACCCCGAGCAGGTGGGCCGCTCCGACGATCACCGCGGTCAGCGCGACGACGAGAAGTAACCGGGCCAGCACGTAAAGCACCAGGTCTGCGACGAGGCGAGATCCCGGCCGACTATCAGACACGGCCCGAGCCTACCGACGACGCGTATATTCGGAGCAAGGAGGTTTGTTGTGGTTTACCTGTTCGCGATTCTCGTCTTGGCCGTCGTGGTCTATGTGGGCTACCGGTTGATGCGCGCGAACGCGACTCCGCGGACCCGCACCATCGGTCCGGACGACGATCCTGATTTCCTGCGTCGACTCGGCCCTGAGAACAAACCGCGGTAGCTCAGATCGGGTCGCGCCGCGCACCCGGGAAGCCCGCTGTCACCACTGCCGCCAGTTCCAGCAGCGCCTCCCGCGTCTCGGGCTTCAGTCGTTCGAGGCTGATTTCGGCGCCCTCTTCGAGGTGCGGGTCGAAAGGCACCTGCAAGACGGCCCGGCAGCGCCGGGTGAAGTGATCGACGACCTTGTTCATGTCGACCTTGCCGGAGCGCGGCCGGACGGCGTTGATGACTGCGATCGAATCGCGCACCAGATCCTCGTGCCCGTGCGCGTCCAACCAGTCGAGTGTGGCCGACGCGCTGCGCGCGCCGTCGACCGATCCGGAGCTGATGACGATCAACGCATCCGCTTTGGCCAGCACCGCCGCCATCGCCGAATGCATCAGCCCTGTGCCGCAGTCGGTGAGCACCAGGCTGTAGAACCGCTCGAGGACCTCGAGGGTGCGGGTGTAGTCCTCGGAGCTGAACGCCTCCGACACCGCGGGGTCGCTCTCCGACGCCAGCACCTCCAGCCGGCTCGCGCCCTGCGAGGTGTAGGCGCGCACATCGCTGTAGGCCTCGATACCCTCGGCGTCGCGCAATAGGTGACGGACCGTCGCCGGCGTCTCCAGCGGAACCTTCTGACTCAACGTGCCGCGGTCGGGGTTCGCGTCGACGGCGATGACGCGGTCGCCGCGGACAGACGCCAGCGTGGCACCGAGCGTCGCGGTAACGGTCGTCTTGCCGACCCCACCCTTGAGCGACAGGACGGCGATGCGGTGGCAGCCACGCAGCGGGTGCTGCGCCTGCGCGATCAGGGCGTCACGGTGGATCACTTTCGGGCTCTCGCCGACGTTGATCAACTTGAAAGACGCCAGATACAGCCATTTGCGCCAGCCCGCCGACGGGGCCCGCTTGCGCTGTCCGAGCAGCGCCACCGTGGACAGATCCAGATACGGCGGCGGATCCGGGGCGGGCGGTGGGGGCGCGGCCGACGGTGACGGTGTCTGCGGGATCACCACCGGCAACCCGGTGGGTGGCGTCGGCGCCGTCCAGTCCTGCGGCACGTCCTCCGCCGGGTTCGTAAACCGATTCTGGCCACGAAATCCCGTTGCGCCAGAAGAGTTTCTAGGTGCGCTAGCGTCCGTATCCAGCTTCTTGTCCCCTTCTAGCCAACTCCGGCGTAGGAGTGCAGACCCACCGTCACGAGGTTGATGAAGAACAGATTGAAGACCATCGCGATGAAGCCGGCGACGTTGATCCACGCGGCTTTCTTGTCACGCCAGCCGGCCGTCGAGCGGGCATGGAGGTACGCGGCGTATATCACCCATGCGATGAACGACACCGTTTCCTTGGGATCCCAGCCCCAGTACCGACCCCACGCCTCTTCGGCCCAGATCGCGCCGAAGATGACACCGAAGCCGAACACCGGGAACGCGAAGATCGTCGTGCGGTACGCAATGCGGTCAAGCGTCTGCGCGTCAGGCAGTCGCTGGACGACTCGGGCAACCAGGCCCTCTCGATCGGGCTCTCCCAGCTTGGACATCTTCAGCAGGAACAGGATGCTCGCGACGCCCGCGACGAGGAAGACACCCGACCCGAGGCTGACCACCGAAACGTGAATGGGCAGCCAATAGGACTGCAGTGCGGGCATGACCGGAGCGGCGTTGGTGTAGAGCCAGCGGCCCGACACCGTGAGCAGGATCAGCACCGGAAGCAACACGAAAACCCACAGCGCACGGACCTGGGGGCGGCGCAACACGATGGCCGCGGCCACCAGGCCCGAGAAGCACGTCAGGTTGATGAACTCGTACATGTTGCCCCACGGCACGCGTGCGGTGGCCATACCGCGCAGCACGATGCAGACCAGCAACAGGGCGATCCCGAGATAGGTCAGTGCCAGGCCCGCTCCGCCGATCCGCTCGTCGACACTGCGCCGCGGCTGCTCGACCACGATGCCCGGTCCGCCGCCGCCGGGGCCGACACCTGCACCCACCGCCTCACGCTCGATGACCTTGCGGCTTCGGCTGTACGCCAGTTCGACCGCGAGCAGGAGCAGGGCGCCGACGAGCACCACGACCGACGTGGTGAAGGCCCAGTCCGAGTACCGGGCCAGGCCGATGTCGATGTGGTCGGTGTTCATGGGCGCTCGGCGTTCGTCATGCGCGATCCCGCTTCGCTTCTCGCTCGGTCATCTCAGGTTCCTCTCGCTGCGCATCGTCGGCACCGGCTAACAGGCGCTCGGTCAACCGCTCGAACTCGTCGCCCCAACCAGAGTTGTCGGTACGGGCCAGCCCGCCCAGCTCGACGCTCACGGTACCCGGCCCACCGGGGCCGATTCGAATCCAGATCCGCCGTCGCCGCACGACGAGGGACACCAGCAGACCGGCCATCATGGTCAGCGCGAACACCAGCACCCAGATCTGGGCGGGGTCGTGTGACACCTGCACGTTTATGAACGGCACCGCACCGTCGAACCGCACGACGGTGCCGTCGTCGAGGCGGGTCGACTCGCCGACGCCGAGGTTGACCCTGGCCTGCTTGGTCAGCCTGCCCTGCCCGATGAGGCGTGGGTCGAGGGTGAACAGCGACTGCGGCCTGCCGGTGTCCAGGCCGGTGTCGCCCTTGTAGATGTCGATGGCGACGGCCGGATCGTTGGGCGCGGGAAAGCTCGACGACAGCAGCGTCCCGTGGAGCAGCTCGGTGGGCGCGAACAGACCCTGGATGGCGATCTGGTTCTTTCGTCGCTCATCCGCATCGGGGTAGGTGCCCGCCGGCGGGTCGAAGCGCATCGCACCCGAGGACAGCATGGTGATCTGATCGTCGGGCCGCCACTGCAGCGTCTGCGTGCGGGTCTGCCCGTCGGGGAAAGTGACGGTGAACGTCGGGGCGTAGCCGTGGCCCTGCAGGTAGATCCGGTCGCCGCCGACGCGTAACGGGTGGTTCACCTCTAGGCGGTAGGGCCGCCAGGTGTCCGAGGTCAGGTCCGTCCCGGCCTGGTAGTCGATATCCGCGGCGAACGACACAGCCTGTCCGGACGGCAGATAGTCGGCCTGGAAGTCGTTGACCCGCAGGCAGATCGGATGCAGGGACGTGCCGTCGACGGTGTTACCGGCGCGGAACGAGTCGAACGCCGCCGGTGACGCCGAGCAGAAACCCGGCCCGCCGTCGGCAACGACGATGACGTTTCCCTCGTAGCCGAACAGCTTCCCTGCGGCCACGGCGACGAGCAGGCCGAGCAGCGAGAAGTGGAAGACGATGTTGCCGAACTCGCGCAGATAGCCCTTCTCGGCCGATATTTCGACGCTGCCGTCGCGGACGTCAGTGACTTTGCGCCACCCACGCAGCCGGCCGGTCATCGCCGTCGCCAGTGCCTGCGGTTCGCCGCTCACCTCGGCGGTGTGGTGCTTGGGCAGCCGACCGAAGTTTCGCGGCGCCGCGACCGGGACCGCGCGCATGCTGCGGACGTGCTCGATCATCCGCGGCGTCAGGCAGCCGACGAGTGAAATGAACAGCAGCGCATAGATGGCGGTGAACCAGAAGCTGGAGAACACATCGAACGCCTGCAGGCGGTCCAGCCACGGGCCGATCGTCGAATGCTCGGCGATGTACTCCGCGACCTTGGCCTCGTTGAGGCTGCGCTGCGGCAGTAGCGCACCCGGGATGGCGGCGAGCGCGAGCAGGAACAGCAGCACCAGCGCAGTGCCCATCGACGTCAAGGTGCGCCAGGTGTTGCGCATCAGCGCAAGCAAACGCGAAATCCCCTTGAAATGGGTCCTTTTAGGGGCTTTCACGTCTTCTCGCGGGGGCCCGGTTCGCGCGGATGTGTCGGTCATATCGGCAATGTCACGTCGCTGACGAAGGCGTCGCGCACCCAGGACACGAAATCGCCCCATAGTCCGGTGACCAACGCGATGCCGACGGCGATGAGCAGCACGCCGCCGAAGATCTGGATGGCACGCGCGTGCCTGCGCAGCCACGCCATGCCCTGGACGGCACGCGCGGAGCCGAAAGCCAAAAGCACGAACGGGATTCCCAGTCCCATGCAGTACGCGATGACCAGTGCCACGCCCCGCCACACGTTGACACCGTCGGTCGCCGACGCCACGGCGATGACGCCGGTCAGCGCCGGTCCCAGACACGGCGTCCAGCCGAGCGCGAATACCGCGCCGAGCAGCGGAGCGCCGGCGAGCGTGGAGAGCTGACGCGGCGCGAACCGGGTGTCTCGTTGCAAGACCGGAATGAAGCCGACGAACACCAGGCCCATGATGATGGTGACCACGCCGCCAATACGTTGCAGCAGAAGCTGATTGGTGATCAGCGTCGTCGTCATGCCCAGCACCGCGACGGTGCCGAGCACGAACACCGCGGTGAACCCGGCGACGAACAGCGCTGCGGCTCCCGCGACGCGCACCCGCGCCGTGCGGACCGCGACGCCTTTCTCCCCCGACGAGGTGCCCAGTGCGGACCGGTCCTCCACACCCACGACGGCCGCGAGGTACGACAGATAGCCCGGTACCAGCGGCACCACGCACGGAGAGGCGAAGGACACCAGCCCGGCCAGTGCGCTGACGAGGAAGGCCAGCAGGACCGGACCACCCGCCATCAGCTCGTCGATCTGGTCGAGACTCACGTGCCGCCCTCACCCGGCTCCGGCGCCTCGGCGGCCAGGCGTTCCACGACCGGTTGCAGGTCCTGCGCGAGAAGTTCGCGCAGGAACACCGCGGCGACGCGGTGCTCGCGATCCAGCACCACCGTCGACGGGATGACGGTGGTGGGGTATCTGCCACCGAACGCGATCATCGTCCGCATCGGCGGGTCGTAGATCGACGGGAAGGTGATCTTGCGGTCGACGACGAAATCGACCGCGGCCTGCCGGTTGTTGTCGCGGACGTCGATGCCGAGGAACGCCACACCCTGCGCGCGCGTCGCGTCGTACACCTGCTGCAACTGTGGCATCTCGGTGCGGCAGGGCCCGCACCACTGCCCCCAGATGTTGATCACGACGACCTTGCCCGCAAAGTCGTCGAGCGAAATCGTCCTCTCGGGATCGATCAGGTCGGGACCGGACAACGGGCCTGGGCGGCCGCGGCTTTCGGGCGGGTCGTACGTGATGTCGGTCTTACCGCCGGGGGCGACGAACTCGAACGTGCCGCCCTGGGCGACGGCGTCGGTTCCGGTGGAGCAACCGGCCAGCGCGATGCACACGGCACCCGCAGCGATGAGCGCGAGGAGCCGAACGCCGGAGCTGGCCACCAACGACTTCACTGCCCGGCCAGCTCCGCGTAACCCCAGCCGGCGAGGGCATCGTCGTGGAAGTAGAAGGACGTCAGCGAAGCCAGGTTGCACAGCCGACGGGTCGGGAAGTGATGCAGGTTCCGCTTCGTCATGGCGCGCCGCAATGTCTCGACCGGCAGCTGGTGGCTGACGCACACCGCTTCATGACCGGCCGCCTCGCCGCGGGCCCGCTCAAGTGCGGCCGTCATCCGGTCGGCGATCTCCCGGTAGGGCTCACCCCACGACGGCTGCCGCGGATTCCGCAGGTGCCACCAGTTCCTCGGATTGCGCAGCGCACCGTCGCCCGGCGATACCCGTTGGCCCTGAAAGATATTCGTCGACTCGATCAGATCGCCGTCGGTGTCGATCGGCAGATTGTGTGCGGCCGCGATCGGCCCGGCTGTCTCCTGTGCGCGCTCCAACGGCGATGCCACGACGTAGGTGATGTCGCGCTCGGCCAACCAGTCGGCGACCGCCTGCGCCTGGGCCCGACCCCGGTCCGAGAGGTGGTAATCCGGCAGCCGGCCGTACAGGATCTTCTCCGGGTTGTGCACCTCGCCGTGGCGCATCACGTGCACCACCGTTTTCACTGTCATGCGGGCGGTGTCGCTTCCGCTGCGGCACGCGCGGCGCCCGGCAGGGCGGCGGCGATGCGGTCGAATGCGTCGTCATCCAGAGCGGCTGAGACGAACCAGGTTTCGAATGCGCTGGGCGGCGGATAGATCCCCGCATCGAGCAGTCCGTGGAAGAAGGCGGGAAAGCGCCAGGTTTCCGACGCCCGCGCTGATGCGAAGTCGGTCACCGGCTGATCGGTGAAGAACACGCTGAGCATGTTGCCGGCGCGCTGAACCCGGTGCGCCACACCCGCTTCGGTCAACGCCTCGGTGAACAGGCCGTCGAGGCGGTCGGCGTTGGCATCCAGGCTTGCGTATACGGCGTCGTCGGCCGCGCGCAGCGTGGCCAGCCCAGCGGCCATCGCCACCGGATTGCCCGACAGGGTGCCTGCCTGGTAGACGGGGCCGAGCGGGGCCAGTCGTTCCATCACCTCTGCCCTGCCCCCGAACGCCGCGGCGGGCAGGCCGCCGCTCATGACCTTGCCGAACGTGAAAAGGTCGGCATCGACGGGATCGACTCCGTACCAACCTGATCGGCTGACCCGGAACCCTGTCATGACCTCGTCGGAGATCAGCAGCGCGCCGTGGTCGGCGGTGATGCGTCGCAGCGCCGCGTTGTAGCCGGGCAGCGGCGGGACTGTGCCCATGTTGCCGGGGCTGGCCTCGGTGATGACGCAGGCGATCTCGTCGCCGAATTGAGCGAAGATGTCCTCGATCGCAGCGACGTTGTTGTACGGCATGACGATCGTGTCGGCTGCGGCGGCCCCGGTGACACCGGGCGACGAAGGCAGGCCGAGCGTGGCGACACCGGACCCGGCGTCGGCGAGGAGGGCATCGCTGTGCCCGTGATAGCAGCCGGAGAATTTGATGATCTTGGCCCGGCCCGTGTATCCGCGGGCGAGCCTGATCGCGCTCATGGTGGCCTCGGTACCGGAGTTCACGAGGCGGATCCGCTCGACGGGCGCGACGCGCCCGATGATCTCTGCGGCGAGCTCGGTCTCCGACGGGGTGGGGGCGCCGAACGACAGGCCATTGGCGGCGACACGTTGAACGGCCTCCACGACGGCGGGGTGCGCGTGTCCGAGGATCATCGGTCCCCAGGAGCACACGAGGTCGACATATTTGTTGTCGTCGGCGTCGGTGAGCCAGTAGCCGCTGGCCGAGGTGATGAACCGCGGGGTGCCGCCGACCGAGTTGAACGCCCGGACCGGGGAGTTCACCCCACCTGGGATGAGGGCGCAGGCGTCGGCGAACAGCGCAGCGGAGGTCGCCGTCGCTGAGGAGGTGCTGCGCATGCCACCAGTCTCCCAGCCGGGCCAAATGCGTCAACTACAGGGTGTAGTGGCTAGCCCTTCGGGGTCAACACGAAGACCGGGTGATCGGCATCGTCGGGCAGCTGGCGCCAGTAGCCCTCGACGACCTTGCCTGCCAGGGGGCGATAAGCGGCGATGACGCGCGCCCGCTGCGCCACCGGAATCTCGCTGGCGACGTAACGCTGGTCACCGACGATGACGTCGGGGACAGCGCGCACGTTCTTCACCCACTCCGCCTCGCCGCGCGTGGACACCAGGTACTTCACCCCGTCCACCTCGGGCACGACCACGGGGATCTTCTGCGGTTGCCTGCTGAGGCGCTTGGTCACGGTCAGCGTCTGGCTGCCGCCGATACCGGTCGCCATCGCGATCTTGTTGAATATCGTGCGCGTGAACCACGGGGGCTTGAGGTACGCCATGCCCTGAAGAGTTTGATGGCCGGTATGCAACTACCGCAATGGCTGGCGCGGTTCAACAGGCACGTGACCAATCCGATCCAGCGGCTGTGGGCTGGTTGGGCGCCGACGATGGGGATTCTCGAGCACGTCGGCCGCAAATCGGGCCAACAGTACCGAACCCCGCTGACGGTCTTCTCCACCGAGGACGGCGTGGCGATCCTCCTGACCTACGGACCCAACCGGGACTGGCTCAAGAACATCACCGCGGCTGGTGGCGGCCGAATCAGGCGTTACGGCAAGACCTTTGAGGTGCGCGATCCGCGGGTCATGCCGAAGGCCCAGGCAGCGGCATCGGTGACAGGTCTGGGGCGGCCACTCTTCGCACGGCTGCCGTTCGAGCAAGCTGTGCTGCTCACCAGGGTCTAGGAGCCCTCAGTGCCGCAGGTCGACGTGCGCGCGGATCGGCCCCTTGGCGACCGTGGTGAACGGCACCTCGCAGTCGAAGTCCTTGTCCAGCGAGCTGACCTTCATCGCCCGGACGATGGTGGCCAGCGCCAGCGTGGTCTCCAGCCGTGCGAAATGTTCGCCGATGCAGGGGCGCCCACCGCCGAGAAACGGGAGGAACTGCCAGCGATCACGGGACCTGACGTTCTCCGGGCTGAACCGGTCGGGGTCGAAGTCCATTGGATTGGGCCACAACGTCGGATCGTGATGAAGCGCATAGATGCCCACGGCGATGAGGCTGCCCGCCTGCACTCGGTATCCGTTGACCGCGATATCGCGAGTCGCGAGCCGCGCGACACCCGCCGCGGGAGGACACAGCCGCAACGCTTCGTGCAGCACCTGCACGGTGTAGCCGAGTGCGGGCACGTCGTCGGGCGTGAGCTCTCGATCGCCGATGGCCGCCGCCTCGGCGGCCACCCGATCCTGGACGTCGGGATGGTGGCCCAGGATCCACAACGAGTAGGTGAGCGCCGTCGCGGTGGTGTCGTGGCCGGCGAGCATGAAGATCAGCAGGTCATTGGAGATGTCGTCGTCCGAGATCGGCTGCCCGGTTTCCGGATCGGTCGCCGCGAGCAGGGCCTGCACCAGCGGCGCGTCCCGCGTCGGGTCGGCGCGGCAGGCCCGCACCATCTCGTCGGTGATCGTGCGCATTTTCCTGACCGCGGCCCTGGCCCGGCGGCGCGCCGGTGTGGGCATCCATCGCGGTGCGCGCACCGGCCGTAACGCCCGGTCGGCGGTGTAGGAGGACGCCACGTGCATGCAGTTTGCGATGGTGTCGGCACGTTCGTTGAGGTCGACACCCAGCACCGAGCGGCCCAGCGACTGCATGGCGATCTTGCGGCATTCCACGTCGAGGTCGACATCGCCGCCTGCCGGCCAGCGATCGACGAAATGCTGTGCGGCCCTAGACATATGGCCACCAAAGTTTCGGACATTGTGCTTGGTGAACACCGGTTGCAGCGCCCGCTTACGGGGCCGCCACTGTTCGTTGGGCAGCACGAACAGGCTGTCGCCGGCCATGTTCCGCACTTCGTCGTGGATGACGCACCGGTCAGACGATGCGTCGCTGCGCCCCAACACATCACGCATCGCTTCGGGCGACATCACCGCCACGATCGGCGGTATGAAGTTCTTCGGTCCGAACTGGATGCGGGTAATGGTGCCACCGGCATCGCGGATGACTTCCTGCCCGGTATCCAGCCTGCGCACCAGCTTCACCAACCGATGGATCGGCAGGGGATTCTTCGGGACCAACGGCAGGGCGCCGACGTCGACGGTGGAGGTCACTGCGCACTCCAGAGCAGCGGTGCGCCTTCACCTTTCATCATGACCGCGCCTGCCATGACCCTCAACCGGTACGGGGCCAGCCGCAACGCCGCGAAATCCGCGGACGTGGGCCCGTCGGCCCATTGCGGAATGATCCGGGGGTCGTAGCCCACCGGTGCTGGAGCACTGGCGAATTTGTCCCACACCGCGGCGCGGGTCTCGTCATCGAGATACCACTCGACGAGGCATTCGGCGCTGCAGGTGTCCTGGCTCGGGGTCCAGTAGTTCAGCGACATCTGCGGGTGTACCGCAAGGTGCGCCTTCTTGATCGGGCTCGGCACCGTCGCGATCCACCCGAACAGGTCGGTGCCGTCCCACTCCCAGATCGGGTGGAGCACCCGACTGCGTGGATGGCCGTTGGCGTCGACGGTGGCGGCGGAGGCCCACACGATCGAATGGGCCATGTCGATGAACGGGGGCGCGATCTTCTCGAGAGAGGTCACGCCGGAACTCTAACGCGGTCTATGTTTTGTCCTGCTTGCCACTTTCCTCGCTGAACTTGGGATTGCCGTCGTCGTCGACCCAGTCGTTGACCGCGGTACCCGATACTGCGCCGTCGGTGCCCGGCATCGAGATCGTCGGCCGGTCGTCGTTGTTGTCCTTGGCCATTGCCTTGGCCTTTTCCCGGTGCTCGTCGGTTACCTCGGGCTTCTCCGTGGGTTCCGGCCGATCGGGTGCGTTGATGACGTTGTGGTGTTCGTCGGTTTCGGGCTCGGCGTTGCGCCGTTCCTCGGTGCTCTGTAGCTCGTCGTTGCTCTGCTGTTGTTCGGTAGCCATGCCTGTCTGTTTGCCCCGTGGTGTGACCCACCAAACAGAGGTGCGCTAATCAGCAGCTAGAGCGGCACGCAGCGCGGCAGGCAAGCTGGGGAGGAAGTGCTGCGTGGCGAAGGCCCGGATGTCGTCAGCGCTGTCCAGCGGTTGAGCGCTGGGCAGGAGCAGCGCCATCGCCGCATAGCGCAGAATCGTGTCGGCGAATTCGTTGACGGCCTGCTCACCGATCCGCTCGGCGAAGCCGGTCGGGAAAATGACCCGCAGCGCCTCGGCCATTCGGACGATCGCGGCACCGTGGTGCTGAGCCGCCAGTTCGAGGACCAGCGCCGGCTCGTCCCTGATCATCCGGTCGAGAACGCGGTGCCTGCGGAACTTCAGGATCGCCAGGGTGAAGGCCTCGACGTAGTAGTTCGCCTGCGGGCCCGCCTGTTTCAGTTCGTTGGCGATGTCGGCGAACAGCGTTACGTTCTCGCGTTCGATGACGGCCGCGACCAGCTCGTCCTTGTTGCGGAACCGCCGGTAGATGGTCGTGCGGCTGACCTTGGCGCGCCGCGCGACATCGTCGAGCGCCACCCGGCGGAATCCGTGTTGTTCGAACTCGACGACGGCGGCGTCGAGGATGGCTTCCGTCGTGGACGACGAATCAGGCACCGTCGTGGAGTCAGCCCCTGGCATAGCCGGTCTGGGCGAACGTGTTGTAGCGCAACCGCATTGGCAGATGATCCCACAGCCAGTTCACCGGCCGGGTGCGCCACAGCGCGGCGAAGCGCTGGTATCGGCGTTCTTGGCGCTCACTCCACGGCAGTCCGAGCAGGTCCCTGGTCCGCGGCGGCATGCCGCCGGTGGTGAGGAACGCTGCCACGGGGTTGAAGACCGGCGCGATCAGCCGCCACAGCACGGGCGAAACCCCTTTGGGGCGCGGGAAGCCCTTGGTGACATAGCCGACGCCGTACTTGGCGGTGGGATGCGCGACGACGATCTCGTCGATCATCCGGTTCCAGTACCGCTCGAACTCGTCGTAGTCGGCGGGCATCGGCCGCTCGCTCACGCCGTAGCGGCGATACCACGTCTTGGACTCCAGGTAGATCTGCTCCTTCTCCGCGCGCGTCAAACGCTTGACGAATGTGTCGGCGAAGTAGAGCACCTGCTCGACGAATGTGGCGTGCGCCCAGAAGAACGTGTCCGGATCCAGGGCGTGGTAGCGAGAACCGTCGGGCATCTCGCCCTTGATGTTGGTGTGGAAGTCGCGGACCCGGGTCCCCTCGTTGTCGTCGTCGGCGCCGTAGACCGTCATGAAGATCGGTGGCAGCGACCGCTTGACCCGCGCGGCGGTGTCGGCGAAGAACACCGAGTGGTCCAGCACGCCCTGGCCGAGTTCGGCGAGCATGTTCTGCAGGACGGCGGGCCGCGGCCCGATCAGGTACATCCGGTTGTCACCGAAATACCTCCAGACCAGCGAGTCCGGGCCCAGTGGCAGGGCGTCGAGCGTCTGTTCGGCATTCTCGGCCTGGAGAGTCATGTGGAACAGTGTTACAAATTTCGAACTTTGTACCAACCACAACGGGGTGTGACTCCTGTCGCACTTGAATGCGTCCGCAGGCATATCGTCGAAGCCACTGCTTCCAACAATCAAGGAGCGCCCGGTGGCGAAGCGTCTGACTCCGCAGGACATGCTCTTCCTCTACGGCGAGACTCCCAGTTCGATGATGCACGTCGCCGCGCTGATGCCATTCACCCCGCCGGACGACGCACCGGCCAACTATCTGCGCCAGATGTTCGAGGAAACCCGACACCTCGAAGTCGTCGAGCCCTGGAATCTCAAGCTGTCCCATCCCCGCATGTTGTTTCGCCCGGACCAGTCGTGGGTCAAAGACGAGAAGTTCGACATCGACTACCACGTCCGCCGGTCGGCGCTCGCGAGTCCCGGCGACGAGCGCGAACTGGGCATCCTGGTCTCCCGGCTGCACAGCCAGAACATCGACTTCACCCGGCCGCCGTGGGAACTTCACTTCATCGAAGGGCTCGAGGGCGGGCGGTTCGCGATCTACATGAAGATCCACCACTCGCTGGTGGACGGTTACACCGGGAACAAGATTCTCGAGCGAAGCATGTCGACCGACCCGACGCTGCGGGATCAGCCCCTGTTCTTCAACGTCGGCCCGCCGTCGAGAAAACGCTCGAAGACACCAGCGCCGCCCCGCAATCCCATCGTGAGTCTGGTCGGCGGCTTGCTCGGCGGCGCCGTAGGCGGAGCACAGTCGGTGGTCAACGTCGGAAAGGCGTTGTACAACACTCAAATCCGCAGCGATGACGAATACGGACAGATAACCAACTCCTTCCAGGCCCCGCATTCGATCCTGAACAAGCACATCAGTCGCAATCGCCGGTTCGCTACGCAGGTTTACCCGTTCGAGCGCCTCAAGAGCATCGGCAGCAAGCACGACGCCACAGTCAACGACGTCGCGCTCACGATCATCGGCGGGGGTCTGCGCGCGTTTCTCGATCAACTCGGGGAATTGCCCGGCAAACCCCTGGTCGCATTTCTGCCGGTCAACATCCGACCGAAGGACGACGTCGGCGGTGGCAACGCGGTGGGGACGATTTTGACCACGATGGGCACCGACATCGAAGACCCGGTCGAACGGCTGCACGCGATCACCGCGTCGACGCGGGCGGCGAAAGGTCAGCTGCAGAACATGTCACAGACCGAGGTGCTGGCCTACACCGCAGGCTTGATGGCGCCGACGGCATTTCAGCTCGCCAGCGCCATGACCGGCGTCAGGGGACCGTTGCCATTCACGTTCAACCTGTGCGTCAGCAACGTTCCTGGGCCGCGAGAAACCCTGTATCTCAATGGAAGTCGTCTGGAAGCCACCTATCCGGTTTCGATTCCGATGCACGGGATGGCACTCAACATCACACTGGAGAGCTACGCCGACACCCTGAACTTCGGATTCATCGGATGCCGGGACGCCCTGCCACACCTGCAGCGCCTGGCGGTGTACACCGGTGACGCGCTCGACGAATTGGACAAGCTGGCCTGAGCCGAACGCCGCTCGTTCACGCGGACACTGGAGCCGTACCATCGACTCGACCGCGATTGACGCGTCGCCACCGCGCGATCCCCAGCACGGCAAGCACGCCCGCGACGGTCGCCAGCAGCAGAGCCAAACTCAGCAGGGGCGCACTGTAAACCGACGACGTGGTCATCGGCTCACCCTCGATGATCGGGGGCACTTCGACCGTCGTGATCGCGGCCAGCCAGCTCAGCACACAGCCGACGGCCGCGGCCGCCGCCAGCACCAGTTGGACGATGGCGCGGGCCTTCACGAAGCCGGCTCCGGCGGGATGCGTTCCTCGACCAGCCGGGTCAGTTCGGTCCGCAACCGCTGATGCTTGCGTGCCCATGCCTGGGCGCTGCGGTCGTTGGTCAGCTTGAGGCCGATGCCCTTACGTCCACGCGGCACTCCGGTGAGCTCACCGAGTGCACGCGATGACTGCCATTTCGGCGTTTCAGCACCGGTGGCCTCGGGATAGATCCGCACGATGTCGTCGATGCTGATGCGTTCTTCGCCCTGGCGCAGATGATCCGGCGTCAGTTCCACCGAGGTGTGGATCCGGGCCGCCTTGATCTGGATCCACAGAAACCCCGTCACGAGGACGAAGAAGATGCCCGGCACCACCCATTGGATGCCCAACCCGGCCGAGAGCTGGATCAGCGCCATGGAGATGCCCGCGACGGGGCCGGCCAGGATCCACCACCACGTGGCACCTGGCTCGTAGAACAGGATCTGGGGCGGCGAACTCGTGTCGGTCACGTGGGCTCGTCTTTCTGATCTCGTGCGAACCACTCCAGCGCCGGTGGCCGCATCATCAGGACGGCGCCGACCATGGTCAGGATCATGATGAGCAGCCAGATCGGCCCGCGGCTGTACAGCGCAAAGAGCGCGAGAACCACCACGACCGCCAGCGACAGCGCGATGGCCGCGCGCCGGAACCGCTCGTCGCCCAGGCGGGCCCGGCCGGCCAGAAATCCCAGGCCGAGACCCGATGCGGCCAACAGCGCCCCCATACCGCGGAACAGCGAGGGGAGGGCGTCCGGCGAGAATGCGAGCAGTAGCCCGAATGCCACCAGCAGCACCGCGCCGGCCGCCCAGCACCAGAACCCGGCGGACACGACGCGGGGTCGCAACTGTTGAGCTGTCATGATCGGGCCAGCGTAACGCTTCACCGCGTGAAGAACGCCTGGGCGTCCTTGCGGTGCAACAGGAACACCCCGCCCGCGATCAGGACCGATCCCAGGATGCCGCAGACCGCGTAGACCATCGCCGCGACGGTGGGCCGGGTGACCGTGAAGAGGTTCGTCGCGACGTACACGACCGTCGCGACCCCACCGCCGGTCAGCACCGTGCGAGCCCATCGGTAGCCGTGGCGCATCAGGATCTGGAAGGTCAGCACGACGGCCGCCAGCACGACGACGAAAAGTATCGACAGCGCCAGAACCGCAGTGGGCAACCGATCATTCGGAGCGGCGACCATGTCGATGATGTGGCCGGCCAACAGCAGCGGTAGGGACGCCACCCACAGCCAGAATCCGGTGTCGACATCCACCGGCCGGCCGGAGGGCTCGACCGGCGGTGTCACGCCAGCCAAGCGGCGACGTCGGCCGCCCAGTACGTCAACACGATGTCCGCACCCGCCCTGCGGATGCCGGTCAACGTCTCCAGCGCGACGGTCTGCGGGTCGATCCAGCCCTTCTCGGCGGCGGCGCAGATCATCGCGTATTCGCCTGAGACCTGGTAGGCGGCCACGGGCACCGGAGAGATGTCGGCGGCCGCACGAACCACGTCGAGGTAGGCCATCGCGGGCTTGACCATCACGATGTCGGCTCCCTCGTCGATGTCGAGTTCCACCTCGTGCAGCGCTTCGCGAGCGTTGCCCGGCTCCTGCTGATAGGTGCGCCTGTCGCCCCGCAGGCTCGACGACACCGCCTCACGGAACGGGCCGTAAAAGCCCGAAGCGAATTTGGCCGCGTAAGCCAGGATCACGGTGTCGATGTGGCCGGCCGCATCCAGACCGGCGCGGATGGCCGCGACCTGGCCATCCATCATGCCACTGGGGCTGACGACGTGAGCACCTGAATCAGCCTGTGCCACAGCAAGTTCGACGTAACGTTCGTTGGTCGCGTCGTTGTCGACCCTGCCGGTCGCGTCGAGGACACCACAGTGACCGTGGTCGGTGAACTCGTCGAGGCAGGTGTCGGCCATCAGCACCGTGTCCTCGCCGAGATCCTTCGCCAGATCCCGCAGCGCGACGTTGAGGATGCCGTCCTGAGAAACCCCGACCGACCCCCCGGCATCCTTGTCCTGGTCGCGCGGCACACCGAACAGCATCAGGCCGCCCACGCCCGCGGCGACCGCGTCAGCGGCGGCGCGGCGCAACGAGTCACGAGTGTGCTGTACGACGCCGGGCATGGAAGCGATGGGCCGCGATTCCGAAATCCCGTCGGCGACGAACATCGGCAACACCAAATGCCTTGGCTCCAGCGAGGTTTGCGCCACCAACCGACGCAACGCGGGTGTCGATCGAAGTCGACGGGGTCGGTGACTCGGATAGGACATGTAATGCCATTCCTACGAGATGGTTGCGGCTAGCGGCGACGGCTCTTCTTACGCGGCGGGGGCAGCGCACCCTCGGCACGCAGTCTGGCCGCATGCTCGGCGAGCGCCTCAACCAGCGGACCGACCGCGGCGACCTCGGGCTGCACGTCCACGCGTAGGCCGAATTCCGCAGCGGTTTCAGCGGTCTTGGGCCCGATGCACGCCACGATCGTGCGTGCGTGCGGCTTGCCGGCGATGCCGACGAGGTTGCGCACCGTCGAGCTCGAGGTGAAGCACACTGCGTCGAAGCCACCGGTCTTGATCATCTCGCGTGTGTGCGCAGGCGGCGGCGCCGCACGCACCGTGCGGTACGCGGTGACATCCTCGATCTCCCAACCGCGTTCACGCAGACCTTCGGCCAGCGTCTCGGTGGCGATGTCGGCGCGCGGCAGCAGCACTCGGTTCACCGGATCGAAAACGTCATCGTAGGGCGGGAACTCGTCGAGCAAGCCGATCGATGACTGTTCACCGACAGGTACCAGCTCGGGGTTGATACCGAAAGCGCGCACCCGATCGGCGGTCGCCTGACCGACGCACGCGATCTTCACTCCCGAGAATGCGCGGGCATCGAGGCCGAACTCGTTGAACTTCTCCCACACCGCACGCACCGCGTTGGTGGAGGTGAACACCACCCACTGGAACCGGCCGTCGACGAGACCCTTGACCGCACGCTCCATCTGCGCGGGGCTGCGCGGCGGCTCGACGGCGATGGTGGGTACCTCGATCGGCAATGCGCCGTGGGACACCAGCTTTTCGCTCATCTCGCCGGCCTGGTCCTTGGTGCGCGGCACCAATACGGTCCAGCCGTACAGTGCGCGACTCTCCCACCAGTTCAGCTTGGCGCGGTTGGCGACGGTCTTGCCGATCGTGACCACCAGCGGTCCGGCCAATGGTCCCGCCGGTTCGGCGCCGATCAGCGTCGCCTTGTCCAGCAGCCCGGCCAGCGTCGTCTCGACCGAACGCTGTTGGCACGTCGTGCCGTTCGCGGTCACCACGGTTTGGGTGTTCTCGGCAATGCCGTACTCGATCAGCGTGCGCGCCGCGTCGGGAAGGTGAGATGCGGTGGCGTGCAGGATCAGTGGGCCCGGCGCGGCGGCCAGCGACTCCCAGTCCACGTCGCCGCGGACGTCCGCGACGGTGTGCGCCGACCCCAGCGGCAGACCCGCATATGTGGGCACCGCGGTGGTGTCGGGCAGTCCCGGCACGATCTCGAAATCCAGATGGGTCTTCGCCAGCGCCGTCACCTCGGTGATCACCGCGTCCACCGAAAGTGGATCACCCGCCACCAGACGCACGACGTCGGCACCGGTGCGCGATTCGGCCGCCAGTGTCTTGGCGACCTCGGCCGGATCGCCCAGCGCGGGCCGGATGTCGGGACCGCCTGAAATCGTGGGTGCCGGATTCTCGGCTGCGTCGCCGTCGACGGGTGCCGGCGGATCGGCGGGTTCGGGGCCCGACGGCGGCGGCAGCTCAGAACCCGCGAGGGCGAGCACCGCTTCCGGCACGTCGGGGTCTGTGAACACCAGGGCGGCGTTGGCCAACACCGTGCGGGCCCGCGTCGTCAGCAGACCCGGATCACCCGGGCCCGAACCGACGAACGTGATGCGGCCCGGCTTCGGCTTACGCCCTCGCCCGCTCCCTTGGCCTGTCATCTATCACTCACCTCGATGCTTGTCGCAGCTCTAGCTACTGCCGTCGCGTTCCGCCATGAGCTCGCGCGCCCCCAGCTCGAACAACTCCTCGGCCACCGAGAGCCCCAGCTCCCGTGCCCGATCGGTAGTCCCTACCGCGGACGCGCGGATCACGTCGGATCCGTCCAGCGTCGCCACGCAACCGCGCAACGACACCTCTTCGAAGACCCGGCCGTCCTCGTCGATGGACTCGACCACCTCGGCGATCGCACCCACCGGCGCGGAACAACCCGCCTCCAGTGCGGCGAGCAGGGCCCGCTCCGCCGTGACCGCTGCGCGGGTGTCGGCGTCGTCCAACTCCGACAGCAGCGCGGCGAGCTCGGTGTCGCCTGCGCGGCACTCGACCGCGAGGGCACCCTGAGCCGGCGCTGGCAACATCTGCACCGGTTCCAGAGTCTCGGTGACATCGGCTAATCGTCCGATGCGGGCCAGACCCGCCCGGGCGACGACGATGCCGTCGAGGTCACCATTGCTTACCCTGTTCAACCTGGTGTCAAGGTTGCCTCTTAGGGGGCGGATTTCCAAACCGAGACCCAATGCTCTAAGCTGCGCGGCCCGTCGCGGGCTCGATGTGCCGATGACCGACCCGGCAGGCAACTCTCCCAGGACCAGGCCGTCGCGGGCCACCAGGGCGTCGCGAGCGTCCTCTCGCGGGGGTATCGCAGCGATCTTGAATCGATCGTCGGGCGCGGTCGGCAAATCCTTGTAGGAGTGCACCGCCATGTCCACACGGCCGTCGTGAATCGCCTCCCGCAGCGCCGCGGTGAACACGCCGATACCGATCTCGGCCACTGGCGCGTCGGATCGATCGCCCTCGGTGGACACGATGACCAACTCGGCGGCGTGGCCCCTGCCCTCGAGCGCGTCTTTGATGAGACCGGCCTGGGTTGTCGCCAACAGGCTGCCCCGGGTGCCTATCCGGATGGGTCCCTGGGGGTAGGAACGTAGTGACCCGGGGGAAGATACAGTCAAGCTCTACTCGGTCTTGTCGAGATCGGTTGCCATCAAAGGCAATTCGCCCGCAGCGACAGCGTCGACGGCCTGCTGGTCGAGCTCGAAGAGCTCCCGCAACGCCTCGGCGTAGCTGTCGCCGCCCGGGGCGCTGGCCAGCTGCTTGACCCGGACTGTCGGAGCGTGCAGGAGCTTGTCGACGACCCGTCGCACCGTCTTGGCGACCTCGTCGCGGTGGGCCGCTTCAAGCCCCGGCAGCCGGTTGTCCAGCCGCAACAGCTCGGCCTCGACCACGTCGGCGGCGCGCTGGCGCAGCGCGGTGACGGTGGGCGTGACCTCGGCCATCCGCTGGCCGGAAAGGTAATTGGCCACCTCGGCGGCGACAATGGTCCGGGCCGCCTCGGTGTCCGACGCCGCGGCGCGCGCCGACGGCTCGCGCTGGATCCTGTCCATATCGACGACGTAGACGTCGGGAAGACCGGCGACGGCCGGGTCGACGTTGCGGGGCATGCCAAGGTCGCAGATCACCAGCTGTTTGGGCGTCTGACCGTGCGCGAGACCGCGGTGGACATCGGCAAGCGACACCACCGGTCGGACAGCGCCCGTGCAGCTCACGACGACGTCGGCGTCGGTCAGCGTCGGCGTGAGGTGGTCGAACGGGAACGCGTCGGCCGTGACACCGAGCTCACGGATCTTCTCGGCCAGCCGCTTCGCGCGCGGCAGCGTGCGGTTCACCACGTGAATACGCTCGACACCCGCCTTCACCAGGTACTTCGCCGACAGCGAACCCATCGAGCCCGCGCCGATGACAACGGCGCTGCGGCCCGCCAGCGAACCGAGCTTGGCGTCGGCCATATCGAGCGCCACCGACACCACGGACGCGCCGGCGGCGTCGATACCGGTTTCGGCGTGCACCCGCTTGCCGACGGAAAGGGCGCGCTGGGACAGTTCGTGCAGCGTGCGGCCCACGGTGTGGTTCGACTCCGCGGTGGCGTACGCTCGGCGCACCTGCCCGAGCACCTGCTGCTCGCCGATCACCGCGGAATCCAGGCCGCTGGCCACCGCGAACAGGTGCTCGACGGCCGCCTCGGCATAGCGCACGTAGGCGTATTTCGTAAGGTCGTTGAGGCCCATACCGGAGTGCTCCGAAAGCACCTGCCCGATCACCGACAGTCCGCCGTGGAAGGCCTCGACGACGGCGTAGACCTCGACCCGGTTGCAGGTCGACAGCACCATGGCCTCAGTCACCAGCGACGACTGCAGGACCTTCTCGATGATTTTGGCCTGTTCGGCCTCATCGGTGCTCAACTGCTCGAGAACAGACACCGGCGCGCTGCGGTGCGAAACCCCGAAAAGCAGCACGCTCACGGCTTGTCCACCACGTCATCCAAGGTAATCGTTGACCAGCGAGCTCACCAAATTATCGACGTTGCCGAGATGGGACATTCGACACGTCTGACGGCCAGAATCCGTACCGGAACCCTATTTCGGCGGCAGTTTCCGGAGATCCGCCCGCAACCGAGGCTCGTCGACTTCCCAGTAGCTGTGTTCGGCGCCGTCGAGCAGCACCACCGGCAGCCGATCGCCGAACTCGGCCCGCAGCGCCGGGTCCCCATCGGCCGCAGCGGTGTCGACGTCGGTGATCGTCAACGTGAAGCCCAGCTCGTCGGCCAGCTCCGCGAGCCGCGCCGCGGCGCCGGTGCAGATTGTGCAGCCGGCACGCGTGAGCAGTTCCACCCGTCTTCCCATGGCGCAAGTATCTCCGCACGGTGACCTAGGCTGAATTCGTGTCCGACTCCGACGTCATCGAGCCCTCCGGGGGGACAGACGCCGATGATCAAAAGCTCGCAGGCGAGGCCAGTGCGGGTGCGGCGGTCTTCGACCTGGATGAGCCCAGCGCAGCAGGCGCCCCGCCGCCCGACTTGACCGCAGCGGCGTTCTTCGACGTCGACAACACGCTCGTACACGGGTCGTCGCTGGTGCATTTCGCGCGTGGGCTGGCCGCCCGCAAGTACTTCACCTACGGCGATCTTGGCCGATTCGCTTACGCGCAAGCCAAGTTTCAACTTCTCGGCCGGGAGAACAGCGACGACGTCGCCGCCGGTAAGCGAAAGGCGCTCGCGTTCATCGAGGGCCGGTCGACCGAGGAACTGATGGCCCTCGGCGAGGACATCTACGACCAGATCATCGCCGACAAGATCTGGCCGGGCACTCGCGCCCTGACACAGATGCACCTCGACGCCGGCCAACAAGTGTGGTTGGTCACCGCGACGCCCTACGAGCTGGCGGCCACCATCGCCAAGCGGCTCGGGCTGACCGGTGCGCTGGGCACCGTCGCCGAATCGATCGACGGTGTGTTCACCGGCCGGCTCGTCGGCGACATTCTGCACGGTGCAGGTAAAGCGCATGCGGTACGGGCGCTGGCCATCCGGGAGGGCCTGAACCTACGGCGCTGCACCGCGTATTCGGACAGCTTCAACGACGTCCCGATGCTGTCGCTGGTCGGCACCGCGGTGGCGATCAATCCGGACGCCGCCTTGCGTGATCTCGCAAGGGAGCGCGGATGGGAGATCCGCGACTTCCGCACCGCGCGTAAGGCCGCGCGCATCGGGGTGCCGTCGGCGCTGGCGCTGGGCGCCGCAGGCGGCGCATTGGCGGCGGTAGTGTCGCGGCGCCAGGACGGCCGCTGAGACCAGCGCTGATAGGCTCGCGCCCGCACATCACGAGACGAAGAGAACGCCATGGCTATCGCTGAAGACATCATCGGGACCCACTACCGCTACCCCGACTATTTCGAGGTCAACCGGGAGAAGATCCGTGAGTTCGCGCGTGCGGTCAAAGACGAGCACCCGGCGCACTACTCCGAGGAAGCCGCCAAGGAGTACGGCCACGACGCCCTCGTCGCGTCACTGACGTTCCTGGCGGTGGCGGGCCGTCGGGTACAGATGGAGCTCTTCAACCAGTTCGATGTGCCGATCAACATGGAGCGGGTACTGCACCGCGATCAGAAGTTGGTCTTCCACCGGCCCATCCTGGCGGGCGACAAGCTGTATTTCGATTCCTATCTGGACTCGGTCATGGAGTCGCACGGCGCGATTCTCACCGAGATCCGCGGTGAGGTGACCGACGCCGAGGGCAAGCCGGTGATCACCAGCATCGTCACGGTGATGGGCGAAGCCGAATCCGACACCGAGGCCGACGAGGTGAGCGCACGGATCGCCGCGGCGCGCGACGACGCCATCGCGAAAATGATTGCCAAGCAAAGCTCTAAGCAGAGCTAGCTTCCGTTACGCGCCGCTACCCGAAGAAGGCGTTCCGCCGGTTGGCCAACAGCTGGTAGAGCGTCTGCTGGATGGTCTCGCGGACGTGGTCGGTCAGCTCAAAGGTCACCATCGGATCATCGGCGGACGCTTCGTCGTAATCCGACGTGTAGATCGGCTCGCCGAACTGGATGTGCCACTTCGACGGAAGCGGCACCAGGCCGACGGGCCCGGCCAGCGGGAACAGCGGTGTGACGGGGAAGTACGGCAGGCCGAGCAGGCGGGCCAACAGCTTGACGTCGGCGATCATCGGATAGATCTCTTCGGATCCGACGATCGAGCACGGCACGATCGGCGCCTTGGTCCGCAGGGCCGCGGCAACGAACCCGCCGCGGCCGAACCGCTGCAGCTTGTAGCGGTCCTTGAAGTGCTTGCCCAAACCCTTATAGCCCTCGGGGAAGACCGCGGTGAGTTCCCCGGCTGCCAATAGCCTGTGCGCATCGGACGTGCAGGCCATGGTGTGCCCGGCCTTGCGCGCAGCCTGCCCGAGAAAGGGCATGTCGAATACCATGTCGGCGGCCAGCAGGCGCAGATCGCGATTGGTTGGATGGTTGTCGTGTACCGCCACTGAGGTCATCAGCCCGTCGAAGGGCAACACCCCGGCATGGTTGGCGACGACCAACGCGGCACCGGTTTCCGGGAGGTTCTCGATACCGCTGACCTCGACCCGGAACCACGACTTGAAAAGCCCTCGCAGCAAAGGCAAGAAGATTGCGTTATTGAGGTGGGGATCGAAGCCGAACTCGTCGACGGTGTAGTCGCCCATCATCCGCTGGCGGATGAATTCAGCTCCCGCACCTATTCGTTTGGCGAGTTCGGAGGGAGTCGCGTCGGTGGCGCCGGCACCCGCGGCGCCGCCACGGGCCTGATCGATTTCGCGAACGACCGCGGCGATCTGCTCAGCGGAGGCGTGCGCACCGCTGTCGGAGAACACGGACGGATGTCGACGGGAACTCTCCGCGCGCGCTGCCGCAGCCCGCCGCTGGGCCGTCGATCGACCCGAATTGGAATGCAGCGGAATGACTTTGGCCTTCGACTCGCCCGCCACCTTCGTACCTTCTCCCCGACCCGATTCGAATCGTTGCTGTTATCTTCCCCACCGCTGCGCCATGGACACGGCGCGACTCTCCATTGAGCGTACCCATTTCGGGTCGATGATCGGAGTCAACCCGCGACCTCTCACGTAATCGTCAAACGCTTCCAAGGTTGTCCACTTCGGGCTGTAGCCAAGCTCGTTACGCATACGTGTCGTATCCATGACGCGGCCGTAGCTCAAGTAGTCAAGCTGCTCTCGATCGACCTCAGTGTAGCGAGTTGCGCGCGACAGCGAATCCACAGCGGAGAGCGCGGACCGAGGTACCGGCAGGGCGATGCGCCCGGCGCGCCGGATGGCCTGGCTCATCATCATGATCCCGGTGGCACCGATGTTGAAGGTGCCCGACTTGCCCGCCATCGTCGCGCGCTCCAAAGCGCCGAGCGCGTCCTGTTCGTGCAGCAGCTGCAGTCGCGCGTCGTGGCCGATGACCGTCGGCACCACCGGACCTGCGAGATACCGCGACAACGCGGTGTCCATCGCGGGACCGATCATGTTGGCCAGCCGCAGGATCGTGACCGTGATGTCGGGCCTTCGCCGACCGAGACCGCGGGCGTAGCCCTCGATGTCGATGCTGTCGCGGGCGAAGCCCTCGCCCGGTGGCCGCCTCGCACCGCTGGCCTCGGTGAACAGGACGGGATCGTGCGGGTGTGAGCCGTAGACCTCCGACGTCGACTTCACGATCACCCTGCGCACCGTCGGTGCCTTCTGGCAGGCGGCGAACAGCTGGATCGCGCCCATCACGTTGAGCTCTTTGAGCACGGCCCGCCCCCCGGCTCGCGGCGCGTAGGAGGCCGCGGCGGCGTGCACAACGGTGTCGACCTCACCGTTGCGGATGACCTTCGCAATGAACGGGTTACGGATGTCGGCACGCACGAACTCGGCGCGACCCATTCTGCGCAGCAGATCCTTGCTCGGGGCGATGGCGTCGACGGCGATGACGTGATTGATCAGCGGGTTCTGGGCCAACCGTGCCGTCAGATACCCGCCGAGAAATCGGCATGCGCCTGTGACAAGCACGACCTTCGGGTAGTGGACGGTGTCGTCTGGAGAACGACCCTCAGAATCCATCCGGTCAGCCTAGCGACCGAGCGCGAGAACTACTTGCCGAGTTTTCTGCGCTGGACCCTGGTGCGACGAAGCAGCTTGCGGTGCTTCTTCTTCGACATACGCTTGCGCCGCTTCTTGATGACTGAACCCATGAACTCCGCAATCTAGATGATGTTTGTGCACTTCCGCGCACGTGACTCGACCCGCTACCTTACCTGGGCGGTCAGGCTAAACGAAAAGCGCGTGACGGAGCCGGAAGGCTCGGTGATATCGGGCTCGGTGGTCAGCGGTGCGGGGCGAGGACAACCAAACAATCAGCCCGCGTCGAAGTACGAGCTTTCGAGCATGTCGTGCACTGCCTTGGCGTGCACGCGGAAAGAGCGGCCGACACGCACTGCGGGCAACTCTCCGTTGTGCACCAAGCGATATACCGTCATCTTGCTGACCCGCATCAGGCTGGCCACTTCCGCGACGGTGAGAAATTGAGCACGAGGCGGCTGGCCGTCGGAAGCGCTGCTGTCCCGCTTGCCGCTCGCCGAATCACGACCCGATGGCCCGTTCATAGACGTCATCGCAACCCATTCAGTTCAGGCACGAGCAGTCCCAGCAGCTTCCCCACCGCTGGCACCAACCCGTGCTTACACGAGGAGAATAGCGTGGCGTATGGGGTTACTGCGACGGGTGTGGGCTAATCAATTTGAATTGATTGAATTACTGGGATGTAATTCCCAGCTGCTCAGACCGGGTTTTTGCGGCTTCGACCGCGGAAGCTACGGCGGCCCGCAAACCGCCTCGTTCGAGTTCTCGCAGACCAGCTGCGGTGGTACCCCCGGGCGAGGTAACTGTCGCGCGTAGCTGAGCCGCCGTGGTGTCGATCGCCGTCCCCAGCGCGACTTCCCCCGACGGCTGCGCCTCATCGAGCCGCTCCAGCAACATAGCGGCCGAACCCGCCATCGTTTGCACGACCAGATCGGTCGCCACCGACCGCGACAGACCCGCGGCCACGCCCGCGTCCACCAAGGCCTCGACCATCAGGAAGAAGTAGGCCGGACCCGATCCGGACACGGCGGTGACGGCGTCGAGCTGTGACTCCGGCACGGTGAGCACACCGCCTACCGCGTCGAAGATCGACGACACCCCTTTGAGGTGGTCTGCAGTAGCGAAGCGGCCCGGCGCCAAGGCGCTCACCCCGCCCCCGACGACGACCGGGGCGTTGGGCATCACCCGGATGACAGGCGACCCCGCAGGCAGCTTGTTCTCATAGAACGCCGCCGTGACGCCGGCCGCGACAGTCACGAAAACCTTTTCGGCAGTATCGGTTTCGGCCCTGGCCGCGGCATCGGCGATCTCGGCGACCAGCCCCTCGACGTCGAACGGCTTCACCGCCACGATGACGTACGTCGCGGTGTCGACCGCGTCACCCACCGTCGTGACCAGCACCGAGTACGTCTCCGACAGGAACTTGGCGCGGTCGGGATCCTTCTCGGCAACCACCAGGTCCTTGACCTGCCGACCGGCGCGCAGCATGCCCGACAGCAGCGCCTCGCCCATACTCCCGCCACCGATGATCGCGATTCTGGCCATGCGGGCAAGCATTGCAGACGCAGCGCGCGGTTACTGCGGGGGCGGCACCAACGCCAGCTGGCGGCTTTGCACGACGATGTGCCCCGCACAGTCGACGACGATGTGGTCCTCGTCGAACCAGTCCTGGCCGATCTGCACCGTCGTACACAGCACCCGCAGCCAGCCGTCGGCAGGCAATGCCCGCAGATAGGCGGTCAGTTGCACGGTAGGCGCCCAACCGAACCTGTTGACCCCAAACGTCACCGGAGCCGACACATCGCCGCACAGCAGTGCGAACAGCACGTCGGGTGCCACCCCCTTGGGGCGAACCCAGTACTCGATCACCGGCGGCCCTCCGTCGGCGCGCGGCTCCATCGTCGTCAGCGACGGACGGATATCGCACCCGTGCGCCAGATGGACGATGTCGGCCATCCGGTGGCCGGGGCCGATCGGGTCCAGCCCAGGCGGCGGTTCCGGCTGCATCAGCGGGATGACGGGATTCACCGAAAGCAGCGGAGGCACGTGATGCTCTGGCTCCCCCAGCGTCACCGACGCCCGCACCGCTGTCCTGTCACCTTGATGGAGTTCGACGTCGATGAGGCTGACGCGACGGCCCCGCTTGCGCACGGTCGTCGTCAGACGCATCGGGCCGGGATCGGGTGCCCACAGGAAGTTGCCCGAGATCGCAATCGGCTGAACATCTCCCCCATGCTCGGTGCGCGCAGCGTTGGCGCACAGCGCCAGCATCGCCCCGCCGTGCACCTTTTCGCCGATCGTCCAATGTTCGTTCAGCTCACCGTCGTACACGCCGTCGCCGGGGCTCGTCAGCGCCATGGCATCGGTGAACAGGGTCGAGCTCGGCATGGGGATCCTCACCTCGGTCAGCGCAGCAGATTGGCGCGAGCGAACTGCAGGGACTCGGCCAGCAGCGCCTCGCGCTCACTCGCCGACCGCGCCCCCGACGTCGTCACCTCAAGGATCACATGCCCGGAGAAGTCGCTTGCCGCCAGCATCTCGCACACCTCGACGGTCGGCTGGGTGCCGCGGCCGGGGACCAGGTGTTCGTCGGTCGACGCGCCGCTGCCGTCGCACAGATGCAGGTGCACCAGGCCCTCACCCATCCGGTGGGCCATCTCGAGGGCGTCGGTGCCCGCGGTCGCGGTATGTGACAGGTCGAGCGTGTAGTGCGCGTGGTTGCCGTCCAGCGGGTCGTAGGACGGCGCGAACGCCGAGATGCCCGGTCCTGGCTTACCCCCGCGTTTGCGCATCCGCTCGATCGACGTCTGGCCCGCACCGAAAAACCGGTCGGCACGGAACGGGAACATGTTCTCCACCGCCACCATCACCTCGCTGGACGCCTCCAATTCGGCGACCTGCGTGCTGAACCCCTCGGCGTACCGGCGCTGCCACCGGAACGGCGGATGGACGACGACGGTCTGGGCGCCGAGCTGTTTGGCGGCCCGCACGCTGCGCTCCAGTTTCGGGATCGGATTGGCGCCCCACACGCGCTGCGAGATCAGAAGACAGGGTGCGTGGACCGACAGCACCGGCATCTCGTAGCGCTCGGACAGCTCGGCGATGGCATCGATGTCCTGAGAAACGGTTTCGGCCCACACCATCAGCTCGACACCGTCGTAGCCCAGGGTTGCGGCGTACTCGAAAGCAGCCTCGGTCCTCAGCGGATAGACCGAGGCCGTCGACAGACCGACCTTGATTGCGGGGCGCACGTTGGCTGTTCGGCGGCGGTGGTCGCCGTCAACCCGACTGCAGCAGCGCCAAGGGACCCAACGTGACGAGAGCCCCTACAGCCACTGCGATCAGCGTGCTGCCGATGTCCTCGGTCTTGCGCACCACCCGCACCCCGACGACGAGGCCGAGAATCACCAGGACCGACAGCACCAGCGCGACGATGTTGTTCCACTTCCACAGCTGGTCGAAAGCGACGAACAGGCCGGCGCCGAACGCGACCGCCAGGACGCACTGCCCCACGATCCACACACCGTGCATGAACGACGACATGGTCGTCGGCTCGGCCGCTTCGATCTCGTGATCCGGGTCGTCGAGTTCGATGTCTTCGGGCGTTGGCGCTGCGCCCCTGCGCGCGATGTCGTCGGCGACGGTCTGGCCGCCGAACAACGCACCCTCGACGGGGCGCGGATAGGAAGGCGAGCGGTCGGAATCCTTGGCGTCGTCCTCGAGGTCGCCGACCGTATCGAGGGCGTCGATGTCGTCCTCGGACTCGATCTCGGGCGCCGACCAGTCCAGGGCGGTGTCGTCGTCGACCGGGTCCGGATCGGGGCTCATCTCCTCGGCGTCGACCAGCGCGCCGAACCGGCGCGGCGCGTAATTCGAGCGCCGCGGTGGCGCGAAGAAGTCGACGTCGGCGTCGGTGTCCCGCTGCTGGATGTGCGCGGCGTAGTCGGTGACCGCGTCGGCATAGTCATCGTCGGTCTCGTCGGCCGCGTCCTGTTCGACGGCCTCATCGGCCGCGTCCTGTTCGACGGCCTCATCGGCCTCATCGGCCTCGACCGCTTCGACCACGTCGGTGTCCTGATGGTCGACGGCGCCGTTACTCACAGCGGGGCCGGTCAGCTCCGGCGGCTCGACAGATTCGCCCTGTTCGACAGGGACCTCGACGGGCTCGGCGACATCCGGCTGGGCCGACGGTTCTTCGGCGACGGGCTGTTCGACGATGTCGCGATCGGTGACGATCGGAATCTCACCGGTCAGCTCCGCGACGGAGATCGAGTCGGTGTCGCCGCGACGGCGCCTGCGGCGGCCCCCGACCGGCGGGGCACCGATTGTGCCGTTACGGGCCAGCAACTCCGCGACCGAGATCGGTCGCGTGCTCTGGCTGTCTTCTGGTCCTGTCATTCGTCTCTCGCCTCTGGGCCCCTGGATTCGGCGCCGTGTAAGCCTCCAGTCTGCTGGTCAGCGTCGCTGGACAGATGTCTCCACCAAGGCAGTTCCATCAGCCTCGCTGTCGAGTTTCCGCAGAATCAGCCCTTCTCGCAATGCCCATGGACAGATATCCACGCTTTCGACATCCAGAGCCTTCATGCTCGCCTCAGCTACCAAGGCTCCGGCCACGATCTGCGGCGCCCGTTCGGCGCTCACCCCTTCCAACTCTGCACGGTCAGCCGCGGTCATCCTAGAGATGAAGGCTATGAGCTGCCGCAGGCCGGTGGCCGTCAACGTCCGCTTCACCCTCGGACCTGCCCCGGACGGGGCCGCGCCGGTGAGGCGGGCCAGCGAGCGGAACGTCTTCGAGGTCGCGACGGCCAGGTCTGGAGTGCCCGCCTTGAGCATCTCGGCGCCCGCGTCGGCCAGCTCGGTGGCCAGCCAGTCGCGCAGCATGTTCACGCGGCGGCGGCCCGGGGGATCGTCGGGCAGCCATTCCCGCGTCAGCCTGCCCGCACCGAACGGCAGCGACAGCGCAACCTCAGGCTCCTCGTCGACGCCGTTCGACAGTTCAAGCGAACCGCCCCCGATGTCGATGTTGATGATGCGGCCCGCGCTCCAGCCGTACCAGCGACGCACTGCGAGGAACGTCAGCCGGGATTCGTCGACCCCGCTGAGCACCTGCAGCGCCACGCCGGTCTCGGCGTGCACCCTGGCGAGTAGTTCTTCGGAGTTCTTCGCATCGCGGACCGCGGAAGTCGCGAACGCCATCAACTCGGCGCAACCCGAACTCGCCGCGATCTTGGAGAACTCGTCGAGCGTGCCGATCAACTTGTCGGCGCCCTTGCGAGTGAGCTTGCCGTTGTTGTCGATTGACTCTGCCAGGCGCAGCGACGCCTTTGTCGAACTCATGGGCGTCGGGTGGCCGCCCCGACGCGCGTCCACCACCAAGAGGTGGACGGTATTGCTGCCGACATCCAGCACGCCTAATCGCACCTCTACACGGTAGTGGGTTTACCGTTGAATACTGTGAGCGCATCAGCGATGAGCCCTCGGGCGAAGAGCAAATCACTCGGGCCCGGCGAGGTTGAACTCGACTTTGCCCGTGAGTGGGTGGAGTTTTTCGATCCCGACAACCCCGAGCATCTGATCGCGGCCGACATGACGTGGCTGCTGTCGCGGTGGACGTGCGTGTTCGGCACGCCCGCCTGTCAGGGCACCGTGGAGGGCAGACCCGACGACGGATGCTGCAGCCACGGGGCCTTCATGTCGGACAAGAACGACATCGCCGAACTCGAAGAGGCGGTCAAACTCCTGACCGACGAGGACTGGCAATTCCGGGACAAGGGTCTCGGTAAAAAGGGCTACCTCGAAATGGACGAGTACGACGACAAACCCAATCTGCGCACCCGGAAGTACAAGGGCGCCTGCATCTTTCTGAACCGTCCCGGCTTCCCCGGTGGCATCGGATGCGCGCTGCATTCGAAAGCGCTCAAGATCGGCGTCGAACCGCTGACCCTCAAACCCGAGGTCTGCTGGCAGCTGCCGATCCGCCGCACCCAGGAATGGGTGGAACGACCCGACGGGACCGAGATACTCAAGACGTGGATCACCGAGTACGACCGGCGCGGCTGGGGCGAGGGCGGCGCCGACTTGCATTGGTACTGCACCGGCGATCCGAACGCGCACGTCGGGAAGAAACAGGTCTGGGAGTCCTACGCCGCAGAACTCACCGAACTGCTCGGCGAGAAGGCTTACGCAGAGCTGGCCGCGATGTGTAAGCGGCGCAGCGCTTTAGGGCTGATCGCCGTGCACCCCGCGACCCGCGCGGCCGAATGAGCCTCTTCTTCTTTCGCCTCACTCCGCCCCGTGCGGATTTCGCGCAGACGATGACACCGGCCGAACAGCAGGCCATGGCAGCTCATCAAGACTACTGGCAGCAGCTGGAGGCCGACGGCAGGGTCGTGGTCTACGGTCCGGTCGCCGACCCCGAGGGCGTGTGGGGCCTTGGCGTCCTGCGCGCGGCCGACCGCGCCGAGGTGCTGGCCATCGCGGAGCGCGATCCGTCAGTCACCGCGGGGGTCAACACCTTTGAGGTTTTTGAGATCCTGGGTTCCTAGCCCTCCAATTTGTAGCCCAGGCCGCGGACCGTGACCAGATGAACGGGATTCGCGGGGTCGGACTCGATCTTCGACCGCAGCCGTTTCACGTGCACGTCAAGGGTTTTCGTGTCGCCGACGTAGTCGGCACCCCACACCCGGTCGATCAGCTGACCGCGGGTGAGCACCCGGCCACTGTTGCGCATCAAGTACTCGAGCAGGTCGAACTCTTTGAGCGGCAACGTGATCATATCGCCGTTGACCGAAACAACGTGCCGTTCGACGTCCATCCGCACCGGCCCGGCTTCCAAAACGCCGTCGCCGATCGCTGCGTCGTCGTTGTCGCTGCCGCGACGCAGCACGGCGCGAATACGCGCAATCAGTTCCCGCGCGGAGTACGGCTTCGTCACGTAGTCGTCGGCTCCGAGTTCGAGTCCGACCACCTTGTCGATTTCACTATCGCGAGCAGTCACCATGATTACGGGAACACTTGAGCGCGAACGCAATTGCTTGCAAACGTCGGTACCGCTCATCCCCGGGAGCATCAGGTCCAACAGGACGATGTCGGCACCGGCCCGCTCGAACTCGGCCAGGGCCGACGGCCCGTCGGCCACCACCGTGGCCTCGAAGCCCTCCTTGCGCAGGAGAAAGGCCAGGGGATCGGCCAAGGACTCCTCGTCCTCCACGATCAACACGCTGGTCATTGTCTAGCTAGTCCTCTCGTTCGACGTGCACTTCTAGGTCATCGTCACCCTGCGGATATGCCGGAATCGACAGGGTGAACGTCGATCCCGTTCCTGGTTGACTCCACAGCCGGATGGTTCCGTTGTGGTTGGCGGCGACGTGTTTCACGATCGCCAATCCGAGTCCCGTGCCGCCGGTGGCCCGGGAACGCGCCTTGTCGACGCGGAAGAACCGTTCGAACACCCGCTCTTGATCCGCGCTGGCGATGCCGAAACCGCGGTCGGTGACGGCGATTTCGATGTTGTCGCCGCGGCGGCGCCTGCTGATCGACACCGCAGAACCGTTAGGCGAGTACGCAATTGCGTTGGACACCAGGTTCGCGATGGCGGTGACCAACAGCGGCTGGTCGCCCAGCACACGGAATCCGGTCGGCGCGTCGGTGGTGATCGCGATGTCGGCGTTGTCGGCGGCCACCTTGTACCGCGACAACGCCTCGGCCACCACGGTGTCGACGTCGACGGCTTCCAGGTCGGGCAGCGGTTCGGCGCCCTGCAGCCGCGACAGCTCGATCAGCTCGCCCACCATGTTGCCCAGCCGATTCGACTCCACCAACATCTTCTCGGCGAACCGGCGCACTGTGTCGGGGTCGTCGGCCGACGCCAGCACCGCCTCGGCGAGCACCCCCATCGCCCCGACGGGGGTCTTGAGTTCGTGGCTGACGTTGGCGACGAAGTCACGGCGGGTCGCCTCCATCCGCGCATGCTCGGACTGGTCGTCGACGTAGACGACGGCGAAGCGGCGATCCTGCTCGGTCAGCAGGCGGACGTGCCCACGGATCGATAATCCCGATCGGCCCGGATGAGCACGCTTTCGTGGCGACAGGTCGACCTCACCGTCCTCGCCGGTCGTCAGGGTGCGTTCGGCCGCCAGCCACGCGCGGTCGTCGAGCAGCCGGTCACGCACGAGACCCAACTCGCGCGCCCGGTCGTTGGTGTAGACCACGTCACGGTAGGTGTCGACCACGACGATCCCGACCGGCGACTGCGACACGATGTGGGCGAGCATCTGGGAAACGGTGATCCCCGACTGCGCGGTCGCGCGCCGTTGCCTGCGCTCCATCAGACGGGGCGCCAACCCCGCCCCGAGCGCCGCACCGATCACCAGGGCGAGCAGTGCCACGAGCGCCGACAGCAGCAGCGCCGTTACCACACTCACGCGAAAATCGTACGCATCCGGTGAACGTCATCCCAGCAGCGTGCGGCCAAATCGGGACAAGTCACAGAAGGAATCTAGGAAATTCGAACCCTGGCTTTCCCCCGTTAACCCGCCGTTTGCCCGGCGGCACTGCGTCGCGGTCTACTTCGCGCCCTGCGCAGCAACTGCGGCCGCGCCCGCCGCCGCGGCCTCGGGGTCCAGGTAGGTGCCGCCGACGACCGTGGGCTTGAGGTCGGAATCCAGGTCGTAGCGAAGAGGAATGCCGGTCGGAATGTTCAGTCCGACCACGTCTTCGTCCGACATTCCGTCCAGATACTTCACCAACGCGCGCAGCGAGTTGCCATGGGCGGCGATCAGCACGGTCTTGCCGGCCCGAAGATCGGGCACGATCGTGCCCTCGAAATACGGCACGAATCGCTCGACGACGTCCTTGAGGCACTCGGTCAGCGGGCCGCCGCCGATATCGGCGTACCGCGGATCGCGGTCCTGGCTGAACGTGCTGCCCGCCTCGATCGGCGGTGGCGGGGTGTCGTAGCTGCGCCGCCACTTCATGAACTGCTCGTCGCCGTACTTGTCCTTGGTCTCGGCCTTGTTGAGACCCTGCAGGGCGCCGTAGTGCCGCTCGTTGAGCCGCCAGTCGCGGTGCACCGGAATCCAGTGCCGGTCCGCGGCGTCCAGCGCCAGGTTCGCGGTGGTGATCGCGCGGCGCAGCAGCGAGGTGTACAGCACGTCGGGCTGACGGTCGAGCTCCTTGATCAGCTCGCCAGCGCGCAGCGCCTCGGCCCTGCCCTTGTCGGTGAGGTCGACGTCGACCCAGCCGGTGAACAAGTTCTTCGCATTCCACTCGCTCTCACCGTGCCGCAGCAGAATCAGCGTGGAGTCTCCCATGGAGGAAAGACTATCCCGAGCCGTTCGTGCCGGCTTGGCGGTCCGCCTCGTCTTCGTCGATGAGGTGAGCGAAGGCCTGCAAGTTCTTCAGTGACTCGCCGCGCGACACCCGCCACTCCCACTCTTTTTGGATGGACGACCGAAAACCCAACTCCAGCAAGGTGTTGAAGTCCGAGTCGACGGCTTCGAGTACTTGACCGAGCACCCGGTCGATCTCGTCGGAGGTCACCGACGCCAGCGCCATCCGCCCGACGAGGTAGATGTCACCGACGTTGTCCAGCGTGTAGGCGACGCCGTACAGACGGCGGTTGCGCTTCAGCAGAAACCGGTAGACGCCCTCGTGGTTTTCGTCGGGCTTACGGCAGACGAACGCCTCCACGCGCACCGAATGCTCTCCGATGGACAGGATGGTGTTGGTTGTCAGCCGACGCTCGCCGGGCAGTTCGACGATGATGCCGGGTAACCCGCCGCGGGCGCCTTCATGGCGGGTGCAGGTGAGGCCGTTCTCCTTGCAGGTCTGCTCGATGACGTCCCGCACGCTGGCAGTCACGCACGCACCCCGCGCCGGATCGTGAAGCGCCGGACACTGCGGCGCGCCGCCACGTCCTTGCGCTGACGGGCGCGGTAGTCGGTCATCGCACGTCCGTAGCTGGTGAGTAGCGCGTCGACGGTGCGGGCCCACGAGAACGTCGCGGCATGCTCGACGGCGGCCGCGCGCATCGCCTCCGGCCCCTTGTCCAACACGGCGCCGATGGCGTTCGCCCAGTCGTCCACGTCGTGGCCGTCGACCAACGTTCCGGTGACGCCGTCGCGCACCGCGACCGGCAGCCCGCCGACGGCGGCCGCCACGACGGGCGTCCCACAGGCCTGCGCCTCGATGGCGACAAGCCCAAACGATTCCGAATAGCTCGGCACGGCCACCAGATCGGCGGCCCGGTACACGTCGACGAGTTGATCGCGCGACTGCGGCGGCAGAAACGTCACGTGTGCGGTGATACCCAGTTCGTCGGCCAATTGAATCAACGACTCGGGTGCAGCTAGCCCGCTGCCGGACGGTCCGCCGGCCACGAGTACCCGCAGTGCGCCGAACCGGCCGGTCAGCCGGGCCGCGGCGCGCAGCAGGACGTCGGGCGCCTTCAGCGGTTGGATCCGCCCGACGAAGGCCAGCACCTGCTCGTCGGCGCGCAGTCCCAACGCGGTGCGTGACGCGGTCCGGTCACCGGGTGTGAAGAGCTCGAGGTCGACGCCGGGGTGGACGATGTCAATGCGTGCCGGATCGGCGTTGTGCAGCGAAACAAGTTGGCGTGCCTCAGTTTCGGTGTTGACGATCATCCGGTCGGCCTCGTCGGCCACCTGCTGCTCACCGACCGCGCGCAGCGGCGGCTCGGGTGCGTCGCCGTCGGCGAGCGCCGCATTCTTGACCGCGGCCAGGGTGTGCGCCGTATGTACGAGCGGCACGGCCCACCGATCCCGCGCCAGCCAGCCCACCTGACCCGACAACCAGTAGTGCGAGTGCACGACGTCGTAGTAGCCGGGTTCGTGGGTGGCCTCGGCGCGCAGGACGCCCGCGGTGAAGGCGCACAGCTGGGTGGGCAGGTCGTACTTGTCCAGACCTTCGAACGGGCCGGCGACGACGTTGCGGACGAGAACTCCAGGCGCGACGTGCACGACGGGCGCATCCGCCGACGACGTCGCCCTGGTGAAGATCTCCACCTCGACGCCGCGGCGGGCCATCTGCAGCGCGCTCTGCAGGACGTAAACGTTCATTCCGCCCGCGTCTCCGGTGCCTGGCTGCGCCAGCGGCGAGGTGTGGACCGAAAGAACGGCTACTCGCCGCGGAGCCGGAAGGCCAGCAACATCAGGCCGCGGAGCCGGAAGGCCGGCGACATCAGGCCCCGGAGCCGGAAGGCCGGCGACATCAGGCCCCGGAGCCGGAAGGCCTGTCAGATCCGTGGCTGGGCGCACACACACATGTCTACACCGTGGCCGGACACCGGCCCGCTACGCACTCACCTCGGGTCGCCGGTTGAGGGCCCGCTTCATCGCACCGATGGGGTCGGCGTAGAGCCCGACGAGGGACACCACGCCGGCGCCGGCCTCCTGCACCCGATTGCCGAACGCCGTGACCCGGATCCGACGCGGCGGCATGACCGAGCGTTGCGTGTACGCCGCCTCGACCAATTCCATGCCCTCCGGATACTCGGTGAAGGCCTGGCCACCGACCACGAGGTCGTCGGGGTTGAGCATGTCACGCAGCAGCGCGACAGCCTGGCCCAGCACCCTGGCGCGCTCGGCGAGCAGGCCCTGCGCCTGCTCGTTGCCCTGCCGGGCGGCCCGCAGCACCGCCTGCATCGTCGAGGCCGGACCGTCGCCGCTGATGATGCGGGCCCTGCGGGCGGCGATCAGCACGGCTTCGTCGCTCACGGTGGACTCCAGCTGGCCGGTGCCGCCCAGCAGCTCCGAGTCCGCGGGCAGCGCGGCGATGGTGCCGGGTCCGCTGCTCGGCGAATGCACCCGCCCGCCGATGGACAGCGCGTAGCCGACGGTCTCACGGGCATAGACATACAGGCTTGTTCCCGCGCTCTCGGAGAGCGGCAGCCGTCGGCCCCCGAGCAGAAGTTCGGCACCGGCCATCGCGTCGACGTGGGAGGCGACCGACACCGGCAGGCCGAGCGCTTCGGCGAGCACCGGCCCGACGGGAGCCTCCGACCAGCCCAGCCGCGGATGATCGAGGTAACCCGTCGCGCTGTCGACGACGCCACCCGCGGCGACGCCGACCCATAGAGCGCGGCGGCGGTGCCAACGGCTCAGGTAGCGGCGGGCGCTGGCGGCCAACGACGCCAGGGCGGCGGCCTGTGGGGCACGCGGCGTGGGCGTCTCGACCACGTCGAGCGTCCGGCCGAACAGATCGGTGGCCACGATGCTGGTGGTGCGCGCACCGATGTGGATGCCCAAGGTCAGGTAGGGCTCGTGGTTGACCTCGACGGGAACTCGCGGCCTGCCGATGGCTCCGGAGACGGCCAGGTCGGCGCGCTCCCGAAGGACTCCCGCATCGAGCAGCGCCGTCACCTGACGGTTGACCGTGGCGATGCTGAGTCCGGTGACCTGGGCGATGACGTCACGCGCGATCGGGCCGCGGAGGCGCGCGGCGCTGAACACGGAGCCCGCGGCCGCCTCGGCTACCCGTAGCGAGGGCGCCACGACGTGGTGACGTGCGAGCAGCGCGCGCTTGGCGTGAGCGGGGGCGGCGGGCTTATGGAGAGTGGGAGATGCGGTGCGCACGGGAGTGTCCTTTTGTGAAGTCGGCCGGGGGGTCGGTGCCACACCCGGGGACTGTCATCAGGACAGCGCAATCAGGAGCGGCGAAGTGCGCAACAACAACAATGCCGCGTGATGCGGGCAGCCTGACTCCTGGACACACGGCGAATTTAGCACGCCAACTAAAGTTGGGCCCATGACAACACCAGAGACCGACAGGCGGGTCGCGGTGGTCACCGGCGCCAGCGCCGGTATCGGTGCAGCAACCGCGAGAACCCTTGCAGCCCTTGGCTTTCATGTCGTATGCGCAGCCCGGCGCGCCGAGCCGATCCAGGCCCTGGCCGACGAGATCGGTGGCACCGCAATTGTGACCGACGTCACTGATTCCGACGCCGTCAACGCCCTGGCCGACAGCCTGAACAGGGTCGATGTCCTGGTGAACAACGCCGGCGGCGCGCGCGGCCTGGAACCGGTGGCGGAGGCCGATATCGAGCACTGGCGGTGGATGTGGGAGGCCAATGTTCTGGGCACTCTGCGGGTCACCCGCGCACTGCTGCCGAAGCTGATCGACTCCGGTGACGGGCTGATCGTCACCGTCACGTCGATCGCGGCGGTCGAGATCTATGACAACGGCGGTGGCTACACCTCGGCCAAACACGCCCAGGGAGTACTGCACCGCACGCTGCGCAGCGAGCTGCTTGGAAAGCCGGTGCGGCTCACCGAAGTTGCGCCGGGCATGGTGAAGACAGACTTCTCATTGCGCCGGTTCGACGGTGACGAGGAGCGCGCCGCCAAGGTGTACGAAGGTGTCACACCGCTGGTGGCCGAGGACATCGCCGAGGTGATCGGATTCGTCGCCAGCCGTCCGTCCCACGTCGACCTTGATCTGATCGTGGTGCGGCCGCGTGACCAGGTCAGCGGGGCCAGCGGATCGCGCTTCAACCGCCGGACCTAGCTACGAGTCAACCCACTACGCCGAGCGTGGACTTGTGACACGCAGACAGGCCCGAATGCGTGCGGGTAACCCACGTTCGGCGAAAACGACCTAGCCGCCGGGGCGACCTGCGCCGGCGGGCTCCGGTGCACCCGACGGCGTGGCAGGAGCGGTGCTGGGAATCCCCACGGGTGACGCCTGGTCCGACAGCGCGGACATCGACGTCCACTCGTCCCACGAAACCGCCCAGTCCCAGATGTCGCCGTCGGCGTAGGACAGCTGGATCCGGGTCCCGGTGACCTCCACCGGATCGCCGTAGATCGCACTGTTGAAATACTGCTGGGCGTCGGACTCGGACAGGTTGATGCAGCCGTTGGTGACGTTCGAGTTGCCCTGCGAACCGAGGCTGGCCGGGTTGGCGTGGATGAACTCGCCGTTGTTCGAGATCCGAACGGCGAACCTCTCGCGGACGTTGGCGTATCCGGCCGCGGGGTTGGTCATATAGAAGTCTTCGTACTTCTCGGTGACGACGTGCACGCCGCTGCGCGTCACGTTGCGATCCAGGTCGCCCTCGCCGTAGCTGCACGGGAAGTCCATGATGACCGCGCCGCCGGCGTCGAGCACCTGGATGCGGTGCGACGACGCCTCGGCCCTGACCACCTGACGGCGGCCGATCTCGAACGCCAACGTCGAATCCGCCGCGCCGAACGCGCCGTCACCGAACGGAACCCCGTAGAGCTTCGCGTCGACGTGCACCTTCGTGCCCGCCGGGTAGTAATCCTTGGTGCGCCAGTGCATGCGCGAGCCGCCGACCTCGTCGGGCAACCATGCCCAGCTGCCCTCGACGGCCGGTTCGGTGGTGACCTTGACCGCCTTCTCGACGGACGCCTTGTCGCTGATCGACGCGTCGAACTGGATGATGATCGGGGCCGCGACGCCGACGACTTGACCGTCGGCGAGCTGGAACCGGCCGCTGACCTGAGCGCTGGGGTTGACGGTGGTGAAGTTGCCTGCGACGGGTTGCGCATTGCCGTCACGGCCGACCACCGAGCCACTCCACGTGTACTCGACGCCGTAGCCGAGCGGTTCGGTGATGTTGAAGGCGGTGCGATCGCGGTTGAGCGCACCCGCGACGGCCTTGCCTTCGGGATTCGTCAGCGCGACCCGCTGGAACCAGCCGTCGCGGACCTCGATCCCGATCGGCGCGGTTGGCACCACATCAGCGGTGGCGTCCGCGGGTTGGTATGTCAGCGACGGGGCTGGCGGCGCGATCGCCTCGCCGGCCGAGGGCAGGGACCCCCTGGAGCAGGCCGCCAGAGCGCCCGGCGCGATGACCCCGACCGCGAAAGCGGTCAAGGCGCGCCGTCTGGATATAGCCGGCATTGAGGGCACGGCATCGGCAGGGCTCACGTGGACCCAGGGTACCTAGAGAGCGGCGCCAATCAGAATCGGTTCGGGGGTGAGTTCGATCCCGAATGTCGTTCTGACACCGTCGCGTACCGTCCTGGCCAGCGCAATCACATCAGATGACGTCGCTGTGCCCCGATTGGTCACAGCCAGCGCATGCTTGGTCGAAAGCCGCGCTACAGCGTCGTTGCCCGGATAGCCCTTGGCGAAGCCGGCACGCTCGACGAGCCATCCCGCGGCCAGCTTGACGCCGTCGGGCGCCGGATAGTTGGGCACGACTCCGTCGACACTGCCCTTGAGCCTCTCGAAGACTTCTTGGTCGACGACGGGATTGGTGAAGAAGGAGCCGACGCTCCAGGTGTCGTGGTCTGCCTCGTCGAGCACCATGCCCTTACCGGCCCGCAACGCCAGCACCACGTCCCGCACACGGGCGGCGTCGATCCGCGAATTCGGTTCTGCACCAAGGGCATTGGCGAGCTCACCGTAGCGCATCGGTGCGCTGAGTCCGTCGGGGCGCAATTCGAACTCCACCTCGAGCACGGTCGCTGCCGATGAGTGCTTGAGGATGCTGGTGCGGTAGCCGAACTGCAGGGCCGACGGTGGCACCCAGGAGTCCGCGCCGGTGCGCCGGTCGAGCAGGCGAACCCGCCGGATGGTGTCGGCAACCTCGGCGCCGTACGCGCCGACGTTCTGAACCGGTGTCGCGCCCGCGGAGCCGGGGATGCCGGACAGGCATTCCAGCCCGCCCAGCCCGTGCGCCAGCGACGTCACGACGACGTCGTCCCACGCCGCGCCGGCCTCCGCGCGCACGACGTTGCCCTTGACTGTGATCTCGGTGTTGGCGAGCAGGACGACGGTGAGGTCGGTGAGGTCGTCGGCCAGCACGACATTCGATCCACCCGCGAGCACGAGGGCATCGCTGTCGGGGCCCAGCGCGCGCGTCACGTCGACGACCTTCTGGGTGGTGTCGCAGGTGATCAGGCGCCGCGCGACGGGCCCGACGCGCAAAGTGGTCAGCGGTGCCAGCGGCACCGCTTCAGAGACGGACGCGCCGCCGATTAGCGAGGTGACCACGGGCGGTAACGGTAGCGTGGCCAGCTATGCCGCGTTCATTCGACATGGCGACCGAGTACGAGGGCACTGTCGAACAAGTCCACCGCGCATTCCGCGATGAGAGGTACTGGCTGGCCCGCCTGACGGAGTCCGGCGCCGACGCCTACTCGCTCGACCGGCTGATCCTCGGCGACGACTGCGGTATCGACATCGTGACCACGCAGAAGATCCTCGCCAGCCGGTTGCCGGGGGTGGTTCAGCAGTTCCATCGCGGAGACCTGACGTTGATCCGCGAAGAGGTGTGGTCGCCGATCCGCGACAGTCAGGCGGCGGCGACCGTCAAACTCAGAATTCAGGATGCACCGGCGCATCTTCACGGCAGCGCGACCCTTGCTCCAGCGAATCCCGGCACCGCCTCGCGGCTGGACTTCAATGCCACCGTCGAAGTGAACATTCCGCTCGTCGGCGGCAAGATCGAGAACTTCATCGGCAGCCAACTCGTGGACCTTTTGGTCCATGAGCAGCGCTTCACCACGGTGTGGATCGCCGAGAACACTTAGGTCGGCCCAGCGGCGTGGTGCGGGGCTCGAGGGCCGCACCGGCTTAAACTTGAATTCATGGCTGCCCCCCTTGGACAGCTCACGCGAGGTACCACCGGCTACAACAGACTGCGACGCAGCGATCGCTGGCTGGTGCATTCGCGGCGGGTGCGCGCCGCACTGCTGTCCGCCGCCGACCCGTTGGTCATCGACCTCGGCTACGGCGCGTTGCCGGTGACGACCCTCGAACTGGCCGAGCGACTGCGGATGGTGCGCAACGACGTTCGGGTCATCGGCCTCGAAATCCACCCCGACCGAGTCGCGTCCGCACGAGCCGCGGGTAGCGACACCGTTGAATTCGCCCTCGGCGGTTTCGAATTGGCGGGGCGGCGCCCCGCCCTGGTGCGCGCATTCAACGTGCTGCGTCAATATCCCGTCGTCGCGGTGGCCGAGGCGTGGTCGACGATGCAAGCGCAGTTGGCTCCCGGCGGTCTGATCGTCGACGGCACGTGCGATGAACTCGGCAGGCTCTGCTGTTGGGTGCTGCTCGACGCCGACGGTCCGCTGAGCCTCACGCTGGCCTGCGACCCGTTCGCCATCGAGCGCCCGTCCGACCTCGCCGTGCGACTGCCCAAGGTGCTGATCCATCACAATGTCGGTGGTCAGCCGATCCACGCTTTGCTCGCGGCGGCCGATCACGCGTGGGCCAGCGTCGCGGGCCACGGTGTCTTCGGCCCGAGGGTGCGCTGGCGGGCAATGCTGGATCTCCTGCGCAACAGCGGCTTCCAGGTCGATCCACCGCGACGACGGATGCGCGACGGCGTGCTGACGGTGCCGTGGCAGGCCGTGGCGCCTAATCCCCTCGCCTGAACGTCCTACGCTGGTGATCATGCGTGTGGCCCTGGCACAAATCCGCAGCGGCACCGACCCCGCGGCCAACCTCGGCCTGGTCGAGGACTACACCCGGCGCGCAGCCGATGCCGGTGCGCGGCTGGTGTTGTTCCCGGAGGCGACGATGTGCCGCTTCGGCGCTTCGCTGGCCTCGATCGCCGAACCGCTCGACGGCCCATGGGCGACGGGAGTGCGGCAGATCGCCGAGCGCGCAGGCACCGTCGTCGTCGCCGGCATGTTCGTCCCCGCCGACACCCGAGATGGGCGGGCGCGGGTGACGAACACCCTGATCGCGACGGGACCGGGAGTGGACGCCCACTACGACAAGATCCATCTCTACGACGCGTTCGGGTTCACCGAGTCGAATACCGTGGCGCCGGGCCGCGAGCCCGTGGTGATCTCGGTCGACGGTGACGCAGGTCCAGTCACCGTCGGCCTCACCCTGTGTTACGACGTCCGCTTCCCTGAGCTGTACATCGAATTGGCCCGCCGCGGAGCACAACTCATCACCGTCCATGCATCGTGGGGCACCGGTGCCGGCAAGCTTGACCAGTGGACGCTGCTGGCCCGCGCCCGTGCGATCGACACGACGGGTTTCGTCGCCGCAGTCGATCAGGCCTATCCGGGCGACGAAATCGCGGCGCTGGGACCCACCGGGGTGGGCGGCAGCGTCGTCGCGTCTCCGGTGGGCGAGGTCGTCGCATCGGCGGGTGACGATCCGGCTCTGCTCGTCACCGATGTCGACCTCGATGCGGCCCGGAAGGTCCGCGAAACCATCGCGGTCATGCACAACCGCACAGATCACCTATGGCGTAAGGCAGAATCGCGGGGATGACAGACCCTTGGGACGGCCGCAACCAGCCGCAGGGCCCACCTCAGTACCCGCAGAGCCAGCCGCAGTACCCGCAACACCCGCCGCAGGGCCCGCCGCCGGGTTACTCGGCGCCGCCACCCCAGGGGCCCGGGCCGCAGACGTCGGCGCCGCAGCAGGAGGAGCCCACCCCCAAGAAGCGGTCGAAGGGCTTCCTTCGCGACCCGCTGTCCATCGTTCTGACGCTGGTCATCGTCGTCGCGGTCATCGCGGCAGCGCTGATCGGCGTCGAGCTGTACGCCCGCAACGAAGGCGAGACCAGGGTCGCCTCCGCCGTCGAATGTCTTGTCGAGGACAAGGCCGAGGTGTCCTTCGCCTTCATGCCGCCCTTCCTGATACAGCACATGTCCAGGCACTATTCGAGCCTGCACATCGAAACCGCGGGCAATCAGATCGGCAGTTTGCAGGGCATGAAAGCCGATGTGACCGTCGAGAACGTCAAACTGAATGAAGACGCCGGCTCCGGTAGCGGCGGCACGATCGGGTCGCTCGTCGCGAAGATCGACTGGACATCGGCCGGCATGTCACAGTCCATTCAGGACGCCATTCCGCTCGTCGGATCGTTGATCTCCGGCGTCACAACCAACCCGTCCGATGGCACGGTCGAGTTGGAGGCGGCACTCGGCAGCATCGTCACCAAGCCAACGGTCAAGAACGGCGCTCTGACGCTGGAGGTGACGGAGCTGACCGGGCTCGGTTTCACGTTGCCGCGGGAGACGATTCAGCCCGCACTCGACTCGCTCACCGCCCAGTTGGAGCAGGAGCTGCCGATGGACATCAAGGCCGACTCGGTGAAGGTGACGGACGCGGGCGTGGAAACCCAGTTCTCCACCCAGAACGCGACGATCCCCAGGAGCGAGCAAGACTCCTGCTTCTCGAGCATCTGACGGTCAGTCCTTCGGCTCTGTCCACCGAAAACTGTTGACGTACTTGCCCATATCCATGGCAAGCTGCAGATTCGCTGCGGATGGGTGGCCCGGCCCGTCGTCCCGGGTGAACTCGCGGTACGGCCCGATCGCGGCGGCAGCCAACGCATAGTCGTTCTTGACCGCGACCATGACGAGGAGCCGCAGCCGGGCGAACGATCCGCGGGCGTCCTGTGGATACTCGTCGTAGACGACGCCATACCCGGGTTCGTAGCCGACCATGGCGTTGGGGATCTGATAATCGACGGTCGCATTCGGGAAATGTTCGGCGACAAGGCTTTCCGTAATCTGCTTCGCCGTCTTACCCTCGGCGGGCTGTCCGAACAACTCCATGGTGCCGGTGTCGCCGCCGGTGAATTTCAATTCGACGCCATCCGGCTGCAGTGTGGCCACGTAAGCCGTTCCCGGCCCGGGGTACTGCACCGAGAACGCGCCGTCCTCGGAGACGTAACGCGGATACGATTCGATCGGTTCGTAGATCGGCGGACGTCCGCAGTCGGGCGGGCATTGATAGGCGACCACCGCGGGCGTGGACGCAAACGCGGCGGCGATGCCCGCAGCCGCCGCGACCGCCGTGCCGATGGCCAGCGCCGTCATCAGACGGGCATGGCTCGGGCGACGCACCGGCGCGGTCTCGACATCGTGTGCGGTGCGTCGAACATCGCGCGAGGACCGCGATGCCGCATGCGTGGCGACCCCGCAATTGGGGCAGAACGGCATGTCGGGCTCAACGTAGTGACAGTGAAAGCAGCGCAGAAACCCGCTGTGGGTTCCCGGGTCGTGATCCTTGGTCATCAAGACGAACTGGACGCCGAGCCTGAGCGCGATCACGGCGAACAGCGCGATGAACAGGTAGAGCACCAACTCCGCGAATATCGGAATCGTCTCGAGATCCATCAGACCGAACAGGGCGTACAAGCCGAGGATCAACAGCACGCTGATCGCGATGAGGGTCCGACGGCCGAACCACAGTGCCATCCCGAACAACCCGCCGAGCATCGCCGCCGTCAGAGGCACGGCGATCAGCTGAATTCCGGCTTGCACGACCAAGGTGTCGACCGCTCGGTCGCTGGCCCTGATCCCCGTCTCGAACTGAGGAGACAGCAGCGTCAAGGTCGCCGCGGAGGTGAAACTGATCGACCCGAGCGCCCCGATTACATAGCCGTCCAACGACTCCCGTGGTCCGCGCTGGATCAGCCGAATCACCGCCGTCGGAATCAGCATCAGCAGCGCGTAGAAGACCGGGGTCACGATCACGAGCACCTTGTCGAACGGCGTCTGTGTGGTGTACTCGCTTCCCAGCGTCAAGACGTAGTCGTCGGGGACGAACTCGTTGACGGCGTAGGCACAGCCGACACCCAAGGCGATTCCCATCGCGGCGGTCAGCGCCAACAAGCCGCGCGGCAGATCGTCGTCGACGTCGGATTCGCGCAGAAACAGCACGAACAGGATCAGCAGTCCGAGCGCGCCCACCGTGATCAGCGGCGCCTGCCACCGCAGCAATGCGAACGCGATCACCCCGAGGAGGGGCACCGCCAGCCCCACCCGAAAGACCATGTGCGACCGCTGTGACAGCTGCGGGAAAAGCGACGTGACGAAGAATGGCAGCAGAGTGTGTTCGTTCGGGGCGACCGCGTACGCGCCAAGGCGCAAACGCCCTTGTCCGCCGGCCTGTTTTGCGCCGCAACTGCCGCAGAAGCCCGCGTCGGGTACTTCGGTTTCGCACGCCCGACAGACCATGGTGGATGAGCCACCTGGGCTGCTCACCGAGGCGCCACCCCCTTCTGGAGTCCGAGGATATTGCGGGCGAGGTTGTCGATGTTCGGGCTACCCAGTCCGGTCACCAGGTCGTAGCCGGGATTCGAGTAGTAGACCGCGTTCCCGCCGCGGCCTACGTTACGGAATCCCGGTAGATACGAACCGGCGGCCACGCGGTACAGCAGCGGGTTCGCGTTCCCGATCTGATGGCCGCCGCGCTCGACGAGGTACTGGTTCATCAGCGCGGTCATCGCGGCCCAGATCGGCGCCGACTGCGACGTGCCGCCGCCGAGCACCTCGGTCTGCTTGTAGATGAACCTGACGCCGGTGAAGGGATCCCCGACCGCCGCGACATCGGGCACGAGGCGGCGACGCTGGGGGTCCTGCTCGATGTTCAGCTGGCTCTGCCATTGCGGCCGGTCGAACAGCACCGACACACCACCGGTCGAGCCTTGGGACAGCGGTGAATCCACCCATGGGCGTTCCCCCACCCAGTCGCCGCGAGGGCTTGTCGACAACGTCGTGCCACCGACCGTCGTCATCGCCGGTATCGACGAGACCGCGTCCAGGCCAATGTCATCGGGACCCGGTGGGGCCGACCATGCGTCGCTGGCTTTGCACTCGAGGCCCGCGTTGTCGCCGCTCGCGTCGAACGCGGAGGTGCCACGACGCTGCGCCCTTTCGAGCGCCGCCGCCACCGGCGCCAGATCCGCCGCAGTGACGAGCTTGTCGCAACCCCATCCGATCGACAGGCTCCACACCGCCCCGGGGAACTGGCGGTCGGCCTCTTCGAACATCTTGCCGATCTTCTCGAAGGCGCCGTCGCCCTGGACCGTGGCCCGGGCGTTGACGACGACGAGCCGGGCGTCCGGCGCAATCGCATGGGCCACTTGAAGATCCATCGCGGTTTCGCCGTGCTGTTCCTCGGGCTTCCCGCCGACGATCACCGGGGTGAATCGGGGCAGTTCGGAGGTGTCGGCGAAGAGGTCCAAGTCCTCCTGGTCGGCGCTGTCGAACGCGAAGAAGACGATCGTCTGGCCTTTACCGGTGATGCCTTGCTCGGCCAGCGGGTCGGCGTTGTAAGCCTGCAGCAGACCGTCGGGGGTCAGCCCACCCCACCGCACATCGAGGGGCAGGAACCCGGGGCTCTTCAGGTGGTGCGGGGTGTAGCTGTTGATCCGGCCCACCCCCGCCACCACGCCACGCAGGGGTGACGGTATCGACGGTTGATGGGTGGACGCGTAGAACACCTGGCCCTTACGGCCGCGGTAGTCGTGGATGGGCACGTCGAATGCCCGCGACACCTCAGCGGCCGGACCCTCGACGATGGCCCAGCCGTCACCAGGGCGGGTACGTACCCACAGGCCTCGATCACCGGCCCATCGGGTCAATGCCGGTGCCTGCGTCGGGTCTGCGAGCGTGACGGTCAGTTGGGTGTCAGCAGAATGCGACGGGCCGAGGTCGGCCGAACTCGCCAGCAATGCTGCGTAGGGACCCGTGATCGGGTCGGGAGATTGCCGCGCGCAAGCGGCGCTGAAGCTGGTGGCGGTCAGCGCCGCTGCGGCGACGAGTGCCGAGAGCCTGGCCTGAACCCGGAGTCGCCTATCAGCGATGGCGGCCAGGCGTGGCCTCCGGTGCCGGCGGCGCAATAACGCTCGGCGAGAACGGGTTCGGTCCGCCCGGCTCCAGGCGGGGAGCCTTCTCGGTCGGCTCGACCGGTGCGGCGGAAGTCGTGGTCGTAGTGGTGGTCGTGGTGGTCTCTGGCGCCTTTTCCTCTTCCTTGGCGCACGATGCGGTGAAGAAGCCCATCGCGGCGATGGCTCCAATTCCCGCAACTGCTGAAACTCGACGAAGCAAACGATTGTCGGTCGTCATCTTTCCATCCTATCGGATTATCACCAGCGGAATAGGTGAGCTTGATCTAGATCTTCGCACACTTTTGGCACACTCGTAAATCGAACTCAGCAAATATTACTAGTTTGCGTCAATAACGCGCTCCGCCCCCTTCAATCCGTCTAGCACCGACCGAGTCCCAGACAGTCCCAGCCGGGTCGCGCCGGCGTCGAGCATCGACAGCGCATCGGCTGTCGTACGTATGCCGCCACTCGCCTTGACCTGGACACTCGGGCCGACAGCCCCACGCATGAGCTCCACCGCGTGCACCGATGCGCCCCCCGCCGGGTGAAACCCGGTGGAGGTCTTCACGAAGTCGGCGCCGGCATCGGCGGCGGTCCTGGACGCCGACACCAGCGCATCCTCTCCAACGATGCTGAGCAACGCCGCCGACTCCACGATCACCTTCAGGACGACGTCGCCACCGATCGCCGACCGGACCGCGGCGACATCCGCCCCTACGGCGGTGAAGTCGCCGGACACCGCGGCGCCGATGTCGATCACCATGTCGATCTCAGCGGCCCCGTCCGACACCGCAACGCGCGCCTCCTCGGCCTTGATTGCCGAAAGATGCTTGCCCGAAGGGAATCCGACGACTGCGGCGATGGGCTTGGCGCCCGCGCCGGCTCGCTCCGCGATGGCGACCATGGACGGTGACACACAGATCGCGTACACCCCGAGTTCGGTCGCTTCCTCAACGTGTCGCGCAACGTCGTGTTCGGTGGCTTCGGGTTTGAGCAGAGTGTGATCGATGAGCGCGGCCACGTCATCGCGGCAGTAGCTCTGCCCATTCCCGGGTCGCTCCGCTCCTGCCCACCGAGCCACTAAAACGGTTCCTCGGTCCCGCCCGGATTACAACCCGTCGCGATCAACGTGCCGTCATCGACCTCGGGCCGCCACGGCTCGAGATTCCAACTGGTCTTTCCGGGGCGGCCGAGTTCGGCCAACTCCCAGTGGCAAACGAATTGTTCGTACATTCCGGGCATCGCGGCGTCGGGCGACAGGGCCAGCACCTCTTGCCATGCTGCGGCCTCGGTGTCGACGGTCGCGACCAGCGACGCCTGCCGGCCCGCAGCGGTCGGATACACCCGCAGACTCGAGAGGTCGCCGAACTTCGCCCATTCGACGTGGTCGACGTAGGGGGGCGGGGGCGCCGGACTGGCCGGCGGCGCGGGCGCCGCAGTGGCCGGGGCGGCGGGCGCGAAGGTGAGGGGTACGAAGACCGTCGCGACCGCAGCCGCGACGAAACGCCGGTTAACGGGACTTCCCTTGAATTTCCAGGATCTTCGGCCGCACATCGACAAGGTAGATGCCGGTCGCGACAGCAGCGATCGCAATCGCGAAAACAGAGACTCCGGCGAGGCTGGTGAGCAGGGCGAAGGCGCCTGCACCGCCGATGATCAGCAGCCAGACCGGCTTGGTGAGCTTGCCCGCGGCGGTATACGCGTCGGGCCGCTGCATGGCGGCGTGCACGAAGGCATAGAGGGTGAAGGCCAGTACGACGACCGCCAACAACAAGAGGACGTAACCCGCCAAGTTTTGGAGCTGCACGCTCCAAGCGTATGCGGGCTACGTCCCCTGGTCGACTCTTACTCGCCCAGCCGGGCGACCAAGTGCCGAAATGCTACTTCTGCGTGACCTTCTTGGCCGGGGCCTTCTTGGCCGGAGCCTTCTTGGCGGCGGCCTTCTTGGCGGGGGCCTTGGCCGGAGCCTTCTTGGCGGCGCTCTTCGCGGGCGCCGCGGCCTTCTGGGCCTTCTTCGGCAGCTCGACACCGACCAGCTTGGCGGCGCGCTCGCCGACCGCACGGGTCTGGGTGGCGACGTTGCCCAGCGCTTCCTGGGTCAGCTCGACGGCCTGGTCCGAGTAGCGCTCGACGCGACCGGCGGCCTCTTCGAGAGCCGGCTGGCTGCGCAGGCGCTCGAGGGCGGCCTCACCACGCTCGACCAGCTTGTTGTAGGAGGTCTGCGCGGCCTCGGCGTAGGTCTCGGCGAACTTGCGCACCTCCTCGGAGCTCAGGCGCTCACGCAGATCGCCGAACTGCGAGGGCAGCTCTTCCTGCAGCTTGGTCACACGGGCGCGGGTCTCTTCCACGCGGGTCCCGGCATCGCTGCGCGCATCTTCGGCACGCTCGCGCAGGGCCGCGACGATCTCGTTGACGCGCTCGAGGGCCAGATCGGCAGCGCCGACTGCGGCAAGCAGCGGGGCCTTCAGGTCGTCAGCGGTCGGCTGGTTCTTGTTCTTGGCCGGGGTGTTCTTAGCCATGTCGGTGTTTCCTTTCACTTTCTGGAGATTTGGTGTTCAGAACTTCAAACGGACGGTTCGGTTGGACTAAATGCGGTGCGAATTTCTATTCAGTCGTCTGCTCCTCGTCGGTCTGGACCCGCGCGGCTTCGATCTGCAGGTCCCCGTTCTGCTGGCCCTCGTCGTGCTGGGCCTCGTTCTGCTGGACGAACGACGTGTAGATCTCGAGCAGCACCTGCTTTTGCCGCTCGGTGATCGCCGAGTCGGTGATGATGACGTCGCGGACTTCGTTGTTCTCGCTGGGCTCCAGGATTCCCGCCCTTATGTAGAGAACTTCCGCGGACACCCGCAGCGCCTTGGCGATCTGGTTGAGCACATCGGCGGAGGGTTTCCGCAATCCCCGCTCGATCTGACTGAGGTAGGGATTACTGACGCCAGCCTTCTCGGCCAACTGCCGTACCGATACCTGGGCTGCCTCGCGCTGCGTGCGAATGAAGGTGCCGATGTCCTGTGCAGCGTTGGACACCACTGCGGCGATCTTCTCATCCTGCGGCATGCGTGACCCCCCTCGAGCATCGGGTAACCGGTAACGACACATCCCACGGTACGACGGGGTGCTAACTTTTGCAAGCACTAGTTAGCGCAGGTCAGAAGAGTAGCTGGGCTATCGAATAGATGATCAGACCCGCGAGCGAACCCACGACGGTGCCGTTGATTCGGATGAACTGCAGGTCACGACCCACATGCAATTCGATGCGGCGACTGGCCTCGTCCGCGTCCCAGCGCTCGATGGTCTCGGTGATGATCGCTGTGATCTCCACCCCATATTCCGACACCAGATGCTGAGCCGCTCTGATGATCCAGTTGTCGACCTTGTCGCGGAGATCGGCATCGTCGCGAAGCGACTCACCGATGTGCACGACCGAGTCGGTGATGCGGGTCCGCAGAGCCGACGACGGGTCGTCGACCGATTCGAGGATGATCCGCTTGGCAGCACTCCAAGCCGTCTCCGCCGCCCGCGCCACCTCATCGCGGGCCATGAGTTGTTCCTTGACGTTCTCGGCGCGCTGAATCGTGGCCTCGTCGTGCTGGAGGTCGTCGGCGAACTCGAAAAGGAAGCGGGTCGCCGAGCGTCGCAGTTCGTGGTCGGGGTTGCGGCGCACCTTGTCGGTGAAGTCCATGAGCTCGCGGTGGATGCGATCGCCGACGAGGTGGTCGACCCAGCGTGGCGACCAGGTGGGTGAGTCGCGTTCGATGACGCGCTCGATGATCTCGCCGGCGTTGAGCGACCATTGGAAGGCCCGATCGGCCAGCAGCTGGATCAGTGCTTCCTGCCTGCCCTCGGCGAGCAGGGTGGCCAGGACGCGGCCGATCGGCGGGCCCCATGTCGGCTCGGCGATGCGCTTGATGATCATGCGATCCAACACATGCTGGACGTCCTCGTCGCGCAGCATCTCCACCAGAACCCGCAGCACCGTTGATGTTTCGGCCGCTACGCGCTGGGCGTGGACCGGCTCGGAGACCCACTTGCCAAGGCGTCCGGCGACTTGCGCGTCGCGCAGTTTGGCCTCCACGACTTCGGGTGACAAGAAGTTCTCGCGGACGAACGTCCCCAGCCCCTCGCCGAGTTGGTCTTTCTTGCGCTTGATGATCGCGGTGTGCGGGATCGGGATACCCAGCGGATGCTTGAACAGCGCGGTGACAGCGAACCAGTCGGCCAGCGCGCCGACCATGCCCGCTTCGGCTGCGGCGCGGACATACCCAACCCACGGCGCCGCCCCCTGGGACTGAGCCCAGGTGCATACGAGAAAGATCACCGTGGCACCGAGCAGGAACGACACCGCGACGACCTTCATCCGCCGCAGGCCGCGTTGGCGCTCGGCATCGGCGCCACTGTCAGCAGCCGCCAGCGACTCGGCGAAGCTACGCGGAGCCGGGTTGCCGGCGCTCGGTCTGTGTGCCACACCTACATCATCCGCTACCCGCGGAGTGGCGGTTCCAGCCGACAGCGCTCGAACGCAAGATCACCCGTACTATCGAGGGGAACTAGGGAACGGGATTACGGCGATCGTGGCAGAACAAATCTCGTCCGTCGCGGTCAAGACCGATGGACGCAAGAGGCGCTGGCACCAGCACAAGGTGGAACGGCGCAACGAGCTGGTCGATGGCACCCTGGAGGCGATTCGGCGCCGCGGCAGCAACGTCAGCATGGACGAGATCGCAGCCGAGATCGGTGTGTCCAAGACGGTGCTCTACCGCTACTTCGTCGACAAGAACGACCTGACGACCGCGGTGATGATGCGGTTCGCGCAGACCACACTGATCCCGAATATGGCTTCGGCTCTCTCATCCAACCTGGACGGCTACGACCTGACGCGCAGGATCATCGGGGTCTACGTGGAAACCGTCGCCGCCGAGCCGGAGCCGTACCAGTTCGTGATGGCAAACAACTCGGCCTCCAAGAGCCAGGCCGTCGCGCGCTCGGAGCAGATCATCGCTCGCATGCTCGCGGTGATGCTGCGGCGGCGCATGGCCGAGGCGGGGATGGACACCGGCGGCGTCGAGCCGTGGGCGTATCACACCGTTGGCGGCGTGCAGCTGGCCACGCACTCGTGGATGTCGAACCCACGCATGAGTTCAGACGAACTGATCGATTACCTCACGATGCTGTCGTGGAGCGCGCTGTGCGGCATCGTCGAGGTCGGCGGATCGCTGGAGAAGTTTCGGCAGGACCCGCATCCTTCGCCGGTTTTACCCCGGCAACTGCTTGACTGAGGTGATGAGCGAGTCACACCTGCCGTCCTTGTGGACCCACGAGCCGCATACCCATCTCGAGTTCCATCACGGCGACAAGATTGCTGACATCGACACCGGGGCGACGCCGGGCTTTCGGGGTAAGAAGGCCGACGCCCCGGCATTGCAGGCCGAACGCAACGCACGATTCGCCGAGCTGCAGGAGATGCTGTACGCCAACAGCCGCTCCGGCGACACCCGCTCGATCCTGCTGGTGCTGCAGGGTATGGATACCGCGGGTAAGGGCGGCATCGTCAAACATGTTGTGGGAGGCGGTAATCCCCAGGGCATCCAGTACACCAGCTTCGTCAAGCCGACCGAGGAAGAGCTGGCGCACCATTATCTGTGGCGTATTCGCAATGCGCTGCCGACCGCCGGCCACATCGGGGTCTTCGACCGCAGCCACTACGAAGACGTGTTGATCGTCCGGGTGCACAATCTCGTCGCGCCCGATGTGTGGGGGGCGCGCTATGACGAGATCAACGCCTTCGAGAAGGCGCTCGTCGATGGCGGTATGACGCTGATCAAGGTGGCGATGTTCGTCTCGCTCGACGAACAGAAGGCCCGGCTGTCCGAGCGGCTGGAGCGGCCCGACAAGTACTGGAAGTACAACCCGGGCGACATAGACGAACGGCTCAAGTGGCCGCTGTACCAGGAGGCGTACCAGGCGCTGCTGGACAAGACGTCGACCGATTACGCACCATGGCACGTGATTCCGTGCGACCGAAAGTGGTACAGCAGGCTGGCGATCACCGAGCTGCTGATCGAGGCGCTCGAGTCGATGAACTTATCTTGGCCCCCAGCCGATTTCGATGTCGAGGCCGAGAAGAAGCGACTCGCCGAGGCTTGAGCCGCTCGCCACCTGGTAACCCGTGCTCGACCATCAGTACGTGTAGAAACCCCGACCTGACTTCTTACCCAGCTGTCCCGCCTCGACCATGCGCAAGAGCAGCGGCGGCGGAGCATAGTTCGCGTCCTTGTACTCGTCGTACATCGAGTCGGCGATGAGCTTCATGGTGTCGAGGCCGATCAGATCCGACAGCCGCAGCGGGCCCATCGGATGCGACAGCCCGGCGACCACCGCGGTATCGATGTCCTCGACGGTCGCGACCCCTGCCTCCGCCATCCTGATGGCTGCCAACAGATACGGCACCAACAAGGCGTTGACGATGAAGCCCGACCGATCCCCGGTTCGCACCACCTTCTTACCAAGCACCTCGCTCGCGAACTGCTCGGTGCGCGCGGTGGCTTCAGGCGCGGTGACCAGCGTGCTGACGAGCTCGACGAGCGGCAGGACCGGCACCGGGTTGAAGAAGTGCAGACCCAGCACTCGGCTTGGATTCTGCGTTGCCGCAGCAATTTTCATGATCGGGATACTCGACGTGTTCGATGCGAGTACCGCATCTGGGTCGGTGATCACCCTGTCGAGCTCGGCGAAGATCTTGCCCTTGACCGCCTCGTCTTCGACGACCGCCTCGATGACGAGCTGACGGTCAGCCAGGTCGGCCAGGTCGGTGGTGAACTTCAGGCGGGCCAGCGCCGCGTCGCGATCGTCCTCGCTCAGCTTGCCTTTGGCCGCCGCGCGCTCCAGCGACTGGGTGAGCCGCTGGTTTCCCGCGGTCACCAGCTCGTCGGTCGGCTCGTAGACGAGCACATCCGCGCCGGCCTTGGCCGATACCTCGGCGATTCCCGAACCCATCTGCCCGGCGCCGATGACGCCGACCCGTTCAATGCTCACTCGTACTTCCTAACAGACGTCGAGCGCACGGCTGTTGACACGTCTACTCGACGTTGGCGTACAACAACCGTGCGCTCGACGATAGGGCTCAGTGGAACTGACCCTCTTCGGTCGAACCCGCGAGCGCGGTGGTCGAGCTGGTCGGGTCGACGGTGGTGGCGATCCGGTCGAAATAGCCGGCACCGACCTCACGCTGGTGCTTGGTGGCGGTGTAGCCGCGCTCCTCGGCGTCGAACTCGCGCTCCTGCAGCTCGACGTAGGCGCTCATCTGGCCGCGGGCGTAGCCGTAGGCCAGATCGAACATCGAGTAGTTCAGGGCGTGGAAGCCGGCCAGCGTGATGAACTGGAACTTGAAGCCCATCGCGCCGAGCTCCTTCTGGAACTTCGCGATGGTCGCGTCGTCGAGGTGCTTCTTCCAGTTGAACGACGGCGAGCAGTTGTACGCCAGCATCTGGTCGGGGAACTCGCTCTTGACGCCCTCGGCGAACTTCGCGGCCAGCTCGAGGTCCGGGGTGCCGGTCTCCATCCAGATCAGGTCGGAGAACGGCGCGTAGGCCTTGGCGCGGGCGATGCACGGCTCGAGACCGTTGCGGACGCGGTAGAAGCCTTCCTTGGTCCGCTCGCCGGTGATGAACGGGCGGTCGCGCTCGTCGACATCGGAGGTGATGAGCGTGGCGGCCTCGGCATCGGTACGCGCGATGACGACGGTCGGCACGTCGGCGACGTCGGCAGCCAGGCGGGCCGAGGTCAGGGTGCGGATGTGCTGCTGGGTGGGGATCAGCACCTTGCCACCGAGGTGGCCGCACTTCTTCTCCGACGCCAGCTGATCTTCCCAGTGCGACCCCGCGACGCCTGCGGCGATCATCGCCTTCTGCAGCTCGTAGACGTTCAGCGCACCACCGAAGCCGGCCTCACCGTCGGCAACGATCGGGGCGAGCCAGTTCTCCACCGAGGTGTCGCCCTCGACCTTGGCGATCTCGTCGGCCCGCAGCAGCGCGTTGTTGATGCGACGGATCACCTGCGGCACCGAGTTGGCCGGGTAGAGGCTCTGGTCCGGGTAGGTATGGCCGGACAGGTTCGCGTCACCGGCGACCTGCCAGCCCGACAGGTAGATGGCCTTCAGGCCGGCACGCACCTGCTGGACGGCCATGTTGCCGGTCAGCGCGCCGAGCGAGTTGACGAACTCCATGTCGTGCAGCTGGTTCCACAGCACCTCGGCGCCGCGGCGGGCCAGGGTCGCCTCCTCGACGACGGAACCCTGCAGTGCGACCACGTCGGCCGGGGTGTACGTACGGGTGATGCCCTTCCAGCGCGGGTTGGTGTCCCAATCGTGCTGGATCTGTTCGGGTGACTTCGGCGTGCCCACAGTGGACATGGCTGCTCCTTCGGATCGCTTTGCATAGCCGGCGGGGCTCGGCTTGCTAATACTCAACAAACTTGGCTGTTCCGCTGTTACGAGGATGCATCACGCCATACGCGCAGGTCCACCCGTTTTGATTGCCAATTTTCGCCAAGCAGTCGCGCCATGTTGCAAAGGTTGCGAAGGTAAGCATTCCCTGAAACGGTTCAGAAGCTACTTGCCGGTAACCGATTTGCGCACGTCAGTACGGTCGTACTGTTAGGGAAACGGCGTCAGAGCGCGAAGATCGATGCGACGGCTTTGGTCTCGTCGCCGACGGCATATGTGAGCGTTGTAACAGTGCGATCCGCCAGTTCGGGACCGAACTTGTCAGTCGTACCGGGCCGATGGACATGCGTGATGATCTCTAGTTTGTCGCCGAGCCCTACCGGGGCGTCGTGCTCGATCGTCACCCGCAAGGGTGCCTTTAATAGCTCGGGTGCCTTGTACAGATGGTCCTCGACCACCGACCAGTAGACCGAGTTGTTCATGTGGTCGAAGATGTCGATGTCGCTGACGCGAACCGGATAGTCGCGAATCTCGTCCGCGTCCTCGCGGCTGCCGGCCTTCAGATAGGCCTTCCACCGCAGCCGATTGATATCGGTGGTGCGCTGCAGGCCTTCGAGGAAGTCGTCGGAGATGCGGGCCGGCCCCTGCGTCTCCTGGTTGATGTTGATCCAGAACGCCTCGGATTCCATCAATCCGCCCTTGCGCCCATCTATGCGGACCCGCATCTCGCACCACCGGTTGGAGGTGCCCGAGCACCAGCGGCGCAGGCGCAACATGTCCTTGAACTCGATGGGCCTGATCAAATCGACCATCGTGCGACGGACGATCCACAGCGGGTGGGTTTCCTCGTAACCCATCTCGCGCAGCTGATCTGAGCCGATGTCTTGGATGTGCCTGGTGGCGGCGTCGAACTTGAGCCTGCCGTCGCGATCGACGTCGGCGACGCGCAGGGGCCATTCGATGTCGAACACATCGGGGTGCGGATCGGGCACCGGCATCATCACCTTCGCCAGACCGGTCGTCGGCTCGCCTCCCATGACCAACGATCCTGCCATAGCGCCGGAACTGCCAACAATGCGAAGGTGCACTTCGCATTGTTGTTACGCTGGTGAGGTGGCAAAAACGTTCGTCGGCTCTCGAGTTCGGCAACTCCGCGGAGAACGGGGCTACAGCCAGGCGGCACTGGCCCAGATGCTGGGAATCTCGCCGAGTTATCTCAACCAGATCGAGCACGACGTACGTCCGCTGACGGTGTCGGTGCTGTTGCGGATCACCGAGGTGTTCGGGGTGGATGCGACGTTCTTCGCCTCCGAGGACGACACCCGGCTGGTCGCCGAGCTGCGCGAGGTGACCCTCGATCGGGACGTGGCGATCGACGTCGATCTTGCCGAGATCTCGGACATGGTCAGCTCGCATCCGGCACTGGCGCACGCCATGGTGAACCTGCACCGGCGCTACCGGTTGACCACCGCGCAGCTGGCCGCCGTAACCGAGGACAGGCACTCCGACAGCAGCGGCTTGAGCTCTGGGTCTGGCGCGATCACGATGCCGCACGAGGAGGTCCGCGACTACTTCTATCAGCGGCAGAATTACCTGCACGAGCTCGACACCGCCGCCGAAGACCTCACGATCCGGATGCGGATGCACCGCGCCGAGCTGACGCGTGAGCTCGCTGACCGGCTGACCAGGGTGCACGGTGTGCACATCAAGCAGCAAATCGACCTGGGCGGCACGGTGTTACACCGATACGACCCGGTTTCCAAGACCCTGGAGATCAGCGGCCACCTGTCGTCGGGGCAGACGGTATTCAGGATGGCCGCGGAGCTGGCGTATCTGGAGTTCGGCGCGCTGATCGACAAGCTCGTCGACGAAGGTAACTTCACCAGCGAGGAGTCGACCGTGCTCGCGCGCCTGGGCCTCGCGAATTACTTCGCGGCCGCAACAGTGTTGCCGTACCGGCAGTTTCACGACGTTGCCGAGAAGTTCCGCTACGACGTCGAACGCCTCTCGGCTTTCTACGCCGTCTCGTTCGAGACGATCGCGCACCGACTGTCGACACTGCAACGACCCTCGATGCGGGGGGTGCCGCTGTCGTTCGTACGAGTCGACCGCGCGGGAAACATGTCAAAGCGACAGTCCGCCACGGGCTTTCATTTCTCGTCGAGCGGTGGAACCTGTCCGCTGTGGAATGTCTACGAAACGTTCGCGAGCCCCGGCAAGATCGGCGTGCAGATCGCGCAGATGCCCGACGGGCGCAACTACATGTGGGTGGCCCGCACGGTCGAGCGCCGTGCCCACCGCTACGGCCAGCCGGGTAAGACCTTCGCGATCGGCCTCGGCTGCGAATTGCGGCATGCGCACCGGCTGGTCTATTCGGAGGGCCTGGATCTGTCGGGCGACAACTCGACACCGATCGGCGCCGGCTGCCGCGTCTGCGAGCGGGACAACTGCCCGCAGCGGGCCTTCCCCGCGCTCGGCCGCGCACTGGACATAGATGAGCATCGCAGCACTGTGTCGCCCTATCTGGTCAAGCAGTCCTAATAGACTCGCTACGGTGAGTGCAACAGAACCCGCGCGCATTGCGCCCGGCGGATTCAAGGAACTCGGACCGTTCGGCTGGGTGGCCGCCAAGGTCGGCGCCTATGGCATTCGCCGACCACGGTTCAGCCTGACGAACGTCATCGGTCAGCACCGAGTGCTGTTCCCGATCTGGCTGCCGATGTCCCTCTACCTGCTCTACGCAGGCAAGCTGTCGAGGCGCGACGCCGAGACCGTCATCCTGCGGGTCGGTCATCTCCGCAACTGCGAGTACGAACTGCAACAGCATCGCCGGCTGGCCCGCAGCCGCGGCATCGGTCCCGAGGTCCAGGCCAAGATCTTCGAGGGTCCCGACGCGGACGGCTTGACCGAGCGACAGCGCGCACTCATCACCGCCACCGACGAGTTCGTCGTCACGCGCGGGGTATCGCCCGAAACGTGGGCGGTACTGGCCCGCCAACTCACCAAGCCACAGCTCATCGAGTTCTGCATGCTGGCGGCTCAGTACGACGGGTTGGCCGCGACCATCAACACGTTGAACGTGCCGCTTGACTTTCCCGACTGAGCCGAGCCGCTGACGCTCGTCGGGTACCCCGCACGGGGAGCTACAGGTACGTCACGCCGAGAACCACCAGCGAGAGCAGTACCGGTGCGATCGGCAATCCCCAGAGGAACGCCGCCCATACGTCCGACTTCCGCCGGTATGCGCGCCACCCGAGCGCACCGACGATGCCCCCGACCACGAACGAAACGGCCGCCACCGCGAGCACCCACGAGCTGACGGTCGCGGTGGACGTCGCAGCCGTGATCCCGGCCAGCCACAGGACGTGACCGACCACCAACCCGCCGATCCCGGCGACCCAGATCGCCGCCGTCAAAAGTTGATCATGTGGCCGGCCAAGCCGTGGAAGCATTCCTGCAGCGCTTCCGACAGCGTCGGGTGGGTATGCACGTTGCGGGCCAGCTCGTTGACCGTCAGATCCCACTTCTGCGCCAGGGTCAGCTCTGGCAGCAATTCTGAGACGTCATGCCCGATCAAGTGACCGCCGAGCAACTCGCCGTACTTCGCGTCGGCGACCAACTTCACGAACCCACTCGGATCACCCAGACCGTGCGCCTTCGCGTTGGCGGTGAGCGGGAACTTGGCGACCTTGACGTCGTAACCCTCGTCGCGGGCCTGCTCCTCGGTGAGTCCGAAGCTGGCGACCTGCGGCTGGCAGAACGTGGCACGCGGCAACATCCGGTAGTCACCGAGCGCCAAAGTCTCTGCACCAGCGATGGTTTCGGCCGCGACGACACCCATCGCCTCGGCGACGTGGGCCAGCATCAGTTTCCCAGTGACATCGCCGATGGCGTAGATGTGCGGCACGTTGGTGCGCATGTAGTCGTCGATGCCGATCGCCTTGCGATCGGTGACCTCCACGCCGGTGACGTCGAGTCCATAGCCCTCGATGTTGGGCGCAAATCCGATGGCCTGCAACACCTTATCGGCCTTGAGCTCCTCGGACTTGCCGTCCTTGCTGACGGTGACTTTCACCTGGCTGCCATCGTCGTCGATGGCCTCCACCTTGGTGCCTGTCAGGATCTTGACACCGAGCTTCTTGAACTGCTTCTCGATCTCCTTGGACACCTCGGCGTCCTCGTTCGGCAACGCCCGCGGCAGGAACTCGACGATGGTCACATCGACGCCGAAGTTGTTCAGCACGTAGCCGAATTCCATGCCGATCGCCCCGGCGCCGGCGATGACGACCGAGGACGGCAATTCGCGCGTCATGATCAGCTTCTCGTACGTGACGACGTTCTCCGACAGCGACGTGCCGGGCACCAATCGGGTGCTGCTGCCGGTCGCGATGATGCAGTTGTCGAAGGTGACCGCCTCGGTCCCGCCCTCGTTGAGGGCGACCTCGAGTGTGTTGGCGTCCTTGAACTTCCCGTAGCCGTGGATCTCGGTGATCTTGTTCTTCTTCATCAGGAAGTGCACGCCGGCGACACGGCCGTCGGCGACCTTGCGGCTGCGGTCGAACGCCACGCCGTAGTCCATGGTGGCTTCACCATTGATGCCGAAGAGCTTGGCTTCCTTGGTGATGATGTGGGAAAGCTCCGCGTTGCGCAGCAGCGACTTGGATGGAATGCACCCCACGTTGAGGCACACCCCGCCCCAATACTTGGGTTCGACGACTGCGGTGTTCAGTCCGAGTTGGGCGGCGCGAATGGCAGCGACGTATCCGCCGGGGCCGGCTCCGAGAACGACGACGTCATAGTGGGTCACACGCTCAACTCTAGTAAGGGATCAGCCCCACGAAACAGCGAGTGGCCCATTCGCAGAAGTAGAGACCGTGCAGCACGGCGGCGCCGGCCGTCGCCGCCAGCGGCGCCGACGTGAATGCGATGGCCACAGCGGACGCGATCGGCCTGTTGGGCACCATCGCGACGAGCAGGCCGACCACGGTGCACAGAATCAGGAACACCAGCACCACGAACTCCGACGCCGTCTTGTCGATCGAGTGGTACCACCAGAAATAGAGTCCCCATCCCGCGGCGGCGGCGACCGCCCATACGCATGCCACGACCAGAACGAAGTGCCAGCGCTTGAGATAGAGGTCTCTACCCGGGACGACCAGCGGGGCCGCGGGTACGGGCAATGGCTCCGACGGCGCCTCGTCGACCGGCTGGGGTTGAGCGTCGAATTCACCCGTGTCCCACGTCGGCGTGAACTCTTGGGTGTCTTCGATCAGCAGGTCGCGGTCCACGTCAAGCACCACTCACCGTCTGTATTGCCACCAGCGCACCGAACCAGCCCGGGGAGATGGCGATGACGAAGGCGCCGACCGCCGTCAGCCAGCGTCGGCGCGACAACAAAATCGTCAGCATGCCGATCACGCCGGGCACGCCGACGACGAGGGCTATCACCACGTCGGGCCGGATTTTGGCGGTCACCACCAGACTTGCGCCGATACCGAGGAGCAGTCCGAACGCCGTGCCGATCAGCAGAGCGCTGGTCAGCAACCGCGGGCGCGGCAGCGGTATCACCCTTTGAGGTTAACGCCGAGAAAACGCTAGGCGTTTGAGGCACGCCCGGGAATCGAGCACGCGTCGACGGCTTCCGCGACGATGTGCGTACCGGCCCGCGGTGGCCTCTTGCCCTGTTCGAACTCCGCACCGGTAACCGGCTCCGCGGCGTGCAGCAGGTCGTTCTCGTCGCTGCTGAACGCGCGCCCGCGGGAAAGGAACCGCATCCCTTCCGGCGCTTCGACGCTGAAGCCCCCTCCCCTGCCGGGGACGACGTCGATGACCAACTGCGTGTGTTTCCACGCCTCGAACTGCGGCCCGGAGATCCACACCGGAACTCCTTCGCCGACGTCGAGCACCGCAAGCAGGACATCGCGATCCCCGACGAGGAACTCACCCGCGGGGTAACACATGGGCGACGACCCGTCGCAGCATCCGCCCGACTGGTGGAACATCAGCGCGCCGTGTCGCCCCTGCAGCCGCGCAAGCAGATCCGCGGCCGCCTGGGTGATCAGCGCACGAGGCGGGGCGTCAGTCACGATTCCCTCTCCGCCGAACGTGGGTTACCGTCACGCAATACCGCGATGTGGCGTGCGGGTAACCCACGTTCGTGCCAGTTTCAAGATCAGAAGAACCCCTGCGCTTTGTTGGAGTAGGACACCAGCAGGTTCTTCGTCTGCTGGTAGTGGTCGAGCATCATCTTGTGGTTCTCCCGGCCGATGCCGGACTGCTTGTAGCCGCCGAACGCGGCATGCGCCGGATAGGCGTGATAGCAGTTGGTCCACACCCGGCCGGCCTTGATATCGCGCCCGGCCCGGTACGCGGTGTTCCCGTCGCGCGACCACACGCCCGCGCCGAGTCCGTAGAGGGTGTCGTTGGCGATGCCGATCGCGTCGTCGTAGTCCTTGAACGACGTGACCGCGACGACGGGTCCGAAGATCTCTTCCTGGAAGATTCGCATCTTGTTGTTGCCCTCGAAGATCGTCGGCTGCACGTAGTAGCCGCCGTTGAGGTCACCGCCGAGGTCAGCGCGTTCGCCCCCCGTAAGGACATGCGCGCCTTCGCTTTTGCCGATCTCGATGTAGGACAGGATCTTCTCGAGCTGATCGTTGGATGCCTGTGCGCCGATCATCGTCTCGGTGTCCAGTGGATCGCCCTGCCGGACGGCCTTTGTGCGAATGGCCGCCATCGCGAGGAAGTCCTCGTAGATGTCGGCCTGAATCAGGCTGCGCGACGGGCAGGTGCACACCTCGCCCTGGTTGAGGGCGAACATCGTGAACCCTTCCAACGCCTTGTCCTGGTAGTCGTCGTTGGCCGCGAGGACATCGGCGAAGAAAATGTTCGGGCTCTTGCCGCCCAACTCCAACGTCACCGGGATCAGGTTCTGCGATGCGTACTGCATGATCAGCCGGCCGGTGGTGGTCTCGCCGGTGAACGCGATCTTGGCGATGCGGTTGCTGGATGCGAGCGGCTTACCCGCCTCGACGCCGAAGCCGTTGACGACGTTGACCACGCCGGCGGGTAGCAGGTCGCCGATCAACGACATCAGGTAGAGGATCGACGCCGGGGTCTGCTCGGCAGGCTTGAGTACCACCGTATTTCCCGCCGCCAGCGCGGGAGCCAGCTTCCACACCGCCATCAGGATCGGGAAGTTCCACGGGATGATCTGGCCGACGACGCCGAGCGGTTCATGGAAGTGATAGGCCACGGTGTCGTCGTCGATCTGACTCAGCGAACCCTCCTGCGCGCGGATGGCGCCCGCGAAATACCGGAAGTGATCGACCGCCAGCGGCAGGTCGGCGTTCAGGGTCTCGCGGATCGGCTTGCCGTTGTCCCAAGCCTCGGCCAGCGCGAGCGATTCGAGATTGGACTCGATGCGGTCGGCGATCTTGTTGAGGATGTTCGCGCGCTCGCCGGCGGCCGTCTTGCCCCACGCGGTCGCCGCACCGTGGGCGGCGTCGAGCGCCTTCTCGATGTCCGTCTCGTTCGAGCGCGGGACCTCGCAGAACGGCTGGCCGGTCACGGGCGTCGGATTCTCGAAGTATTCGCCCGAGGCGGGCGGCACCCATTCCCCACCGATGAAGTTGCCATATCGCGACTCGTACGACATCAGGGCGTCGGTGGAACCAGGACGGGCATAGACAGTCATCGACGACTCCCTCTCTGACAGCGCGGATGGATGGGTGTAACGGGGCTCACATTACGCCGGGTGACCACAATGGTGTTGTGGCGCAAGACCCCTATCTGTGGCTCGAAGACATCACCGGCGACGACGCGCTGAACTGGGTGCGCGCGCACAACGAGCCGACCCTCGCGAAGTTCGGCGGACCCCGCTTCGAGCAGATGCGTGCCGAAGCGCTCGAGGTCCTCGACACCGAGGCGCGCATCCCGTACGTACGGCGGCGCGGCGACCACCTCTACAACTTCTGGCGCGACGCGGCCAATCCGCGCGGGGTGTGGCGGCGCACCACGCTGGACAGCTACCGCACGTCCGACCCCGACTGGGACGTGATCCTCGACGTCGACGCGCTCTCCGACGCCGAGGACGAGAACTGGGTCTGGGCCGGCGCGGACGTCCTCGAACCCGATCACCGTCTGGCTTTGATCGAACTGTCCAGGGGTGGCGCCGACGCCACCGTGGTGCGCGAATTCGATATTTCGACAAGGCAATTCGTTGCCGATGGATTCGAACTGCCGGAAGCCAAGTCCGGCGTCGCATGGCAGGACCAGGACACGGTGCTGGTGGGCACCGATTTCGGCCCCGATTCGATGACGGAGTCCGGCTATCCCCGAATCGCCAAGCGCTGGCGTCGCGGCGAGCCACTCGAGAATGCCCAGACGCTGTTCGAGGGTGCGGCTTCAGACGTGAGCGTCGGCGGCGGCTACGACCCGACGCCGGGCTTCGAGCGACTGTTCATCACACGGTCTTTCGACTTCTTCAACCGCGACCGTTTCGAGCTTCGCGGCGACGAGTTGATCGACATCAAGATTCCTACCGACTCCGCGATGTCCGTGCACCGCGAGTGGCTGTTGATCCGGCCGCGAACCGAGTGGACCGTCGGCGCGATCACCTACCGGCCGGGTTCACTGCTGGCGGCTCGCTACGACGAATTCCTTTCCGGCGCCCGGGAACTGACCGTCGTCTTCGAACCCGACGAGCATTCCAGCCTGGACAACTACGCGTGGGCGCGAGACCACCTGGTGCTCGTCACGCTGGTCGACGTGGCGAGCCACGTGGAACTCGTCACGCCCGGCACGTGGGAGCGCTCGGAGATCTCCGGCATCCCGCCGAACACCAACACCGTGCTCGTGGACATCGACGAGCACGGCGACGAGATGTTCCTGGACTCAAGCGGATTCGACACACCGTCGCAGTTGCTGTGGGGACGGGCAGGTGGCGAGGTGGCGACGATCAAGAGCGCGCCCGCGTTCTTCGACGCCTCCGATATCGAAGTCACGCAGCATTTCGTGGCGTCGGCCGATGGCACGAAGATCCCGTACTTCGTGGTCGGCCACCGTGGTTCGACCGGCCCGGGGCCGACATTGCTCGGCGGGTACGGCGGGTTCGAGGTCGCCAACACCCCGGGTTACGCGGGGGTGCTCGGCCGGCTGTGGCTGGCTCGCGGCGGCACCTATGTGCTGGCGAACATCCGCGGCGGCGGCGAGTACGGCCCGACGTGGCACACCCAGGCGATGCGCGAGAACAGGCACCTGGTGTACGAAGACTTCGCCGCGGTGGCATCCGACCTCGTGGACCGTGGCGTCACCACCGTCGACCAGCTGGGTGCCCAGGGCGGCAGCAACGGTGGCCTCTTGATGGGCGTCATGCTGACGCGGTATCCCGAACTGTTCGGAGCGCTGGTGTGCAGCGTGCCCCTGCTGGACATGCGCCGTTTCCATCTGCTGCTCGCCGGCGCCTCGTGGATGGCCGAGTACGGCGATCCGGATGACCCCGACGATTGGGCGTTCATCTCCGAATATTCTCCGTACCAGAACATCTCGGCGGACCGGCGCTACCCGCCGGTGTTGATCACCACGTCGACCCGCGACGACCGGGTGCACCCGGGCCACGCCAGGAAGATGGCTGCGGCGCTGGAACAGCTGGGGCATTCGGTGGCGTACTACGAGAACATCGAGGGCGGGCACGCCGGTGCGGCCGACAACGCGCAGACGGCCTTCAAGTCCGCGCTGATCTACGAGTACCTGTGGTCGATGCTCAGTCGACCAGACGATCGCCGAGGAACCGGTCCGGCCCCGTCACGCCCGGCAGGATGAAGAAGAATCCGCCGCCGACCGGCATGATGTACTCCTCGAGCGGCTCACCCTTGAGCCGACGTTGCACGGTGAGGAAGCCCTTCTCCAGGCTCCGCTGATAGGCGACGAACGCCAGTCCCTGGTCCAGTCGGCCGGCACCGTCGAAGCCGCGTGAATAGTTGAATCCGCGCCGCAGGATGAGGTTTTCGTCCGTCTCGGGGGTGCGGGGATTGGCCAGCCGGATGTGCGCATCGAGCGGAATCCGCTTGCCGTCGGGATCTTCGGGATAGTCGGGATCGGTGAACTCACCCGTCAGCCCCAGTGGTGCGCCGCTGACCTTGGCCCGACCGATGAGCTGCTCCTGCTCGATGAGCCGGGTGCGGTCCCAGAATTCGACGAACATCCGGATGATGCGGACGGCCTGATACGAACCGCCGACCGCCCACTCTGGTTCGCCGTCGTCGGCACCAACCCACACGTGGCGATCCATCAACGCGGCGTCGTCGACGTCGAGGTTGGCTGTTCCGTCCTTGAATCCCAACAGGTTTCGAGGGGTGGCCGCATCTGAGGCCTGTCCTGCACCGATGCCGCGGGCGTAGCCGTCGATCATCCATCGCAGCACCAGGTCGCTTCGCGTCCGCCTCATCACCTGCCGCAGCGCGAACTGAACGGTGTCGTTGTGACCCGCCTCGAAGATGATCGAGATGTCCCCATGCGAGAGCTTGGGATCCAGTCGGTCGTTGGCCAGAAACGGCATCGTTTCAAGGTCTTTGGGCTTGCGGTCGGCAAGGCCGAATCGGTCGTCGAACAACGACGCCCCGACGCCGACGACGATCGAAAGGTCGTCGGCAGGCGGATTTTCGCCGAGGATGCCCGAGTCCACGGGCGGATACGCCGCGTCCCGCGTTTCCGGCGGTTTGCCGGCCATCAGCCCGCGGATCTCCTCGGTGAGCTCCTTGAGCGCGGTCGTCAGCCCGGCGCGGTCTTTGGATTGGACATTGAAGGAGGCGATCATCCCTTGTTCGGGGATGGGTAACGCCGTCACGCCAGTCTGATGAACGCCCTCGAACGGGACGAATCTCTTTTGGGCGGCGGGCGCTGGGGGGGCCTGCCGTCCGGAGTTGGTCAGCGCATACGTGGCGCCGGCTCCGACAGCGGCCCCCGCACCCGCGCTCAGGGCTCCCGTGACGAACCCTCGTCGCGAGATGCCCTGGCGCGACTGCGGCTCGGTCACGACAGCTTCAAGACCCCCGCGACCTGGGACACATTTTCCGACAGGCCGGCCAGCTGGGCCTTGAGCTTGTCGATGGTCGGGGGGTCAACGGTCACGCCGGTGCAGCGAGGCGACGGGTAGGGGTCGTTCTCGGTGCAGTAGAGCACCCAGCCGTCGCCGCGGCGCAGCGGCTGCAGAGTGGCGTTGATGTCGGCGAAGCGGGTCTCGATCTTGCCGAGCAGCTCCGGATCAGCCTTCTCCAGAGCCGGCTTCAGCTTGTCGACCGCGGCCTGCGAGCCCTGCAGGTTGGCGTCGAAGTCCCACAGGTCGGTCTTGGAGTAGCGGTCCTCCTCGCCGGTGATCTTGCCCTCGGAGACCTCTTCGATCAGCTCGGCCGCACCGGTCGCGACGTCCACCGGCTTCACCTCGACCGAGGGGAACTGCTCCTTGAGGGCAGCGATGTCTGCGTCGAGCTGATCGGCGAACGGGGCGCCACCCTCGGTCGTGTTCTGCTGGAACAGCAGGTATTCGAGGCGGTGCCAGCCGGTGAACTCCGCGTCGTCGACGCCGGCGAAGTCATCGACTCGCGCATCGACCTTGCCGTCGATCTCCTCGACGAGGCCGGCCAGCGGTTCGATGCGCTCCCACGGGATACGGGACGGCGCGTACGCGTCCTGCGCGGCCTGCAGATTGTTCGCGCGCACGGCGTCGGTGAGCACCTTGACGACGCCCACGAGTTCGTCGATCTGACCGGTGGCATACGTCTTGTACTCCGCAGCGGCCTGCTCGGCCAACGGATCGGGAGCGGAAGCGGCGGCACTCGACGAGGTCGTGGTCGCGGTGGCGGTCGACGTCTCCTCGGAACTGCCCGCGTCGCTGGAGCAGCCCGAGAGCATGAGACTCGCGGCTACGACCGGCACCGACCATGCGAAATAGCGATTCATTTGCACCCTCTAAGTTAGGAAAGGCAAAACATAGCATTCCCGCAGGCCGGAGGGTAGGCACACCTAAGCGTCGTCCATTCACTGTGAAGTCGCTGTGAGCGCCTTTTTGCGCACCGCAACGACGCATCGCTGCGAAACTCTCCCTATGTCGACCCCGACGTTCGAAACCCTGCTCTACAAGACCGAGTCACATGTCGCGACCATCACCCTGAACCGGCCCGAGCAGCTCAACACCATCGTCCCGCCGATGCCCGACGAGATCGAAAAGGCCATCGGGCTGGCCGAACGCGACTCCTCGATCAAGGTGATCGTCCTTCGCGGCGCCGGTCGCGCGTTCTCCGGCGGCTACGACTTCGGCGGCGGCTTCCAGCACTGGGGCGAGGCGATGAACACCGACGGTCGCTGGGATCCGGGCAAGGATTTCGCGATGGTCAGCGCCCGCGAGACCGGGCCCACGCAGAAGTTCATGGCGATCTGGCGAGCGTCCAAACCCGTCATCGCCCAAGTCCACGGCTGGTGCGTCGGCGGCGCAAGCGACTACGCACTGTGCGCGGACATCGTCATCGCCAGTGATGACGCCGTCATCGGCACTCCCTATGCCCGCATGTGGGGCGCGTACCTCACCGGCATGTGGCTGTACCGACTGAGCCTGGCGAAGGTGAAGTGGCACTCGCTGACCGGGGAGCCGTTGACCGGAAAAGAAGCCGCCGCAGTCGAACTCATCAACGAGTCCGTGCCGTTCGAGAAACTCGAGGCCCGGGTCAAAGAGATCGCCGACAAGCTCGCCAAGATCCCGCTGTCTCAGCTGCAGGCACAGAAGCTCATCGTCAACCAGGCCTACGAGAACATGGGACTGTCCTCCACCCAGACACTCGGCGGCATCCTCGACGGGCTGATGCGCAACACTCCCGAAGCGCTGTCATTCATCGAAACCGCTGGCTCACAAGGCGTTCGGGCGGCCATCGAGGAACGCGACGGACCGTGGGGCGACTACAGCCAGGCACCCACGGAGCGCAGGCCGGACCCGTCGCATGTCATCGAGCCCTGAACAGATCCACCAGCGCATCGAGATCGGCGATACAGCGCAGCGTGTCGTTGAGATGCGTGCACGTGCTGGTACCCACGAACTCACCGCGAATACGTTCGCGCATGTCCGGCAGCGCCATTCCGCGAATCCGCTCGGCGCTGTTGATCGCGCCGGGACACTCCCGCCACGGCAGCACTCGCACATCCGCCCTCACCGATGTGATGGTCCGCGTCGACGTATCCACCGTGCCGCCGACGGTGTACTCGTGCACGATCGTCTCGACACCTTCGCCGTCCACATGCGAATCCCGGAAGTGCGCCTCAAATCCCGCGGAATCTCCCTCCGCGGGAACAAGATCGAGCCGCCGAAACCGTCGCATACCGTGCGCGCGCAGTGGTTCGACGGGATGCAGACCATCCAGTGGCGGTGCCACCGGGCCGTGGACCGACGGAATGACGTCGTACCGCCTGGCGTAATCGATGAGCGAAGCCTCCGGCGCGAACCCCGCGCAGATGCCCGCCATGCGGTCTGCGGTGCCGGCAGGCAACTTCTCCTCGACGCCGAGAACGATCGCCGCGTGCTGCACCGCGTAGCCGGATACCAGAGCCGCGCCGACCCAGTCGTCGAGCAACAGGTGCAGCCTGCTCGCGCGCTGCGCCTCACCGGGGAGCAGCTTGCCCACCGCCGAGCGGAATCCGGGGCCGACGCGGCTGCCCAGCAACCGGTCCAGTCGCTCGACGCGCGGGGCGGACTCGATGCTGTCGATCACCCGTTGCGACAGGTGCGCTCGAATCCGCGTCTCGCCCAGCACCTCGACGGCGTCCTGATCTGCCGTCACGTCGCGGGCCCTCAGGTCGACGTCGGAATCGCCGGTCCCGGCCGGATGCGTGTCGATGGTGCTGGTACGGCGAAAAGAACCCGAGACCAGCACCGCCGGTGCCCGGACAGGCTGCTGAGGTCCCGCGATGTCCGACACGAATGGCATGGGCAGAACGGTACCCGGGAGGACGGTGGCGCCTAGTCCCGCCGGCGCAGACCGCCCAGCATCGCCACCGCGACCCCGAACACCACGAGCACACCGCCCGCAGCCAGCGTCAGGTTCAGCCAGTGGTGCGCGCTCAATTCGGCCTGGCCGACCATGACGTCCGCGATCTGCCGGATGTCGCCTGCCGTCTGGTTCAGTGCGTCGTCGACGAAACGTTGTGACGTTTCCAACGCCGCCCATCCCCCGGCTCCCACCAGCAGAGCCGAAATACCAAGCGATACAAGTGCTTTGCCGCGTGATCGGGCTGCCGCCAGCATCAGCAGCGCCGATATGCCCGCCAGTACCGTCGACCCGACACTGACCCACGGACCCCACGTCGACAACAGCCGTAGCTGGCCTGGCCGCAGCTCCGACGAATCGGGCACCGTGATCGGCACCGTCAGCGTCTGCGGAACGTCCAGGTCGAGATCGCCGAGCGTCTCCTTGATCGACGGATCGTTGAGCATCGGCGCGATGTCGACGAGCCAACGGTCCCCCGAGCCGTCTGTCCGGACCGTGTCGGTGAACATCCAGCGGTGCGCGATTCGGTTGGCCTGCGCAAACTGGCCGGGGAATCCGTCGTTGCCGGTGTAGGCGGTGACGACGTTTCCGACGAGCTCGGTGTTGAGGGTGCCGTACCCGTTGTTGGCGGCGAAGCTGCGGATCTGCGCCGTCAACTCCGACGCCATCGCGCGCTGCAGCTTCGGATCCTGTGCCGCGGCCGCAGCCAGCGCCGCATATCCGTCCTCGCTCACCACGTTGCGCTGCGCCCACATCGTCGGGACCGCCACAGCCAGCAGAACGGTCGTGACCAGCCAAAGGAACATAGTCGCGACGAACCGCACGCGTCCTCCTTCCAGGCCTCATGTCGCCGCCGGGGCGGCTCCGGGGACGCGGTCGGAATCAGTCGGCCGGCGCACGTCCCACGATGAGGGGGTCCGCCTCGGCGACCACCTCGCGGTCCTTGTTGTCGTAGTCGAACTTACCGAGGACGTGGCGCATGGCGTTGATGCGAGCACGCGTCTTGTCGTTGCTCTTGACGACCGTCCAGGGGGCGATGTCGGTGTCGGTGAGCTCGAACATGTCCTCCTTGGCCGCGGTGTAGGCATCCCACTTGTCCAGCGACGCGAGGTCCGTCGACGACAGCGCGTAAGCGAGGCTGACGCAAAGACGAACGCAAGGTGGCGTGCGGAGGCGCTACTTGGCGGTGCGCTTGGGCCGGATCAACGCGAGCTTCGTCATCATCGTGTTCATCCGCTTCAGTGCCCGCAGCGAGTTGTTGTAGTAGTTGCCGCCCGCACCGATGTTGGTGCGGGGCGCGACCACGACCTCCTGGCGGCAGAACTTGCGCACACCGTCGGCGCCGCCGAAGCGAGCTCCGATGCCCGATGTCTTCCAGCCACCCATCGGCGCCGTGGTGCACATCAGGTTCGAGATCACGTCGTTGATGTTGACGGCCCCGCAATCCAATTCCACCGCAACGTCTTTCGCGCGGTCGATGTCCTTCGAGAACACCGACGCGCTGAGGCCGTACGGGCTGTCGTTCGACAGGCGTACCGCTTCGGCGACAGAGGCGACCTTCATGATGGGCAGAGTGGGGCCGAACGTCTCCTCCGTCATGCAGTCCATCGTGTGGTCGACGTCGACGAGCACCGTCGGCTCGTAGAAGCTGCCGGGGCCCGTCGCGCGCTTGCCGCCGGTGAGCACCTTCGCGCCCTTGGCGACGGCGTCGGCGACATGACGCTCGGTGACTGCGAGCTGGGAGTCGTCGATGAGGGCGCCGAAGTCGTGCCCCTCGCCCGCGCCCATCTTCAGGTTCTTGACGTCGCGCACGACGGCGGCGACGAACTGGTCGTAGACCGGTTCGAGCACGTACACCCGCTCGACGGACACACATGTCTGGCCGGCGTTGAAGAACGCACCCCAGACCGCAGCGTGCGCGGCAAGGTCGATGTCGGCATCCTCGAGCACGACCATCGGGTCCTTGCCACCGAGTTCGAGGCTCACCGGCGTGAGTCGGCGCGCCGCGCGCTCGGCGACCTTGGCGCCTGTCGCGGATGACCCGGTGAACTGGACGTAGTCGGCGTTGTCGACGACGGCCTCGACGGCCTCCCTTGCCCCCTGGACGATCGCCATGACCTCGGGCGCGCCGGAGTCCGCCCAGCCGCGCAACAACAGCTCAGCGGTCAGTGGGGTGCGCTCGGAGGGTTTGAGGAGGACCGCGCAGCCCGCCGCCAACGCGGCGATGCCGTCCATCAGGAGGTTGGCCACGGGATAGTTCCACGGTGCGACGATGGCGACGATCGGCCGCGGCCGGTAGTGCACCGTCACCTTCTTGATGTTCAGGAAGGGCAGCGACGCGGGCCGGGCCTCAGGCGCCAGCGCCTTTTCCATCGTCTTGATGTAGTACGAGGCGATCATGATCAGCAGCGGCACCTCTTGGGCGGCGTCGGTCGCCGACTTACCGGTCTCCTTGATCAGCAGCTGCTCAATCTCGTCACGGTGCTCGCCCATCCAGACGGCGAAGCGGGCCAGCACCTTGGCGCGGCCCTTGGGCCCGCGGGCCTCCCATTCGCGTTGCGCCCGGCGCAAGCCCGCCGCGATGCGGGGCACGTCGGCGGGGTCGGTCCACCGCACGGTTCCGGCGACAGCGCCGGTCGCGGGATTGAGGACAGTGGCGGCTTGCGATTCCGGGGGCAGATCAACATCTGGCGTCGCGGTCATAGCCCCATGCTAGCCACCGCGTGTGACGTAGATCGCACCGGGGTTGACACGTGTCAAGTCACGGTGGGCGACGAGCGCCGCGACGCCCACGACGGAGGTGCCGAGCAGCAACCCGCCGACAGTGTCGGTGAAGTAATGAAACGTCGAGCCCACGCCGACCATGGCGAGCGCGACGTAGGTGACCGCGGTCAGCACCGCCCACAGGGCACCCCCTGCCACCAGCACGAAGAGGCCCAACACGATCGTCGTCGTCGTGATGTGCCCACTCGGGTACGCGAGGCCGCCTTCCTTGATTCGCCCGAAGACCGGCTTGATGAACTGCACGAGCAGGTAGGTCAGCGGCGGAAACACTGTGGCGGCCAGAGCCAGCCTCCAACACCGGCGATACAGTGCGATGCCCACGACCGTGACGCCGAGGATGGCGAGCGACAGTGGCTTTGCAAGGTTGGACAGGTCTTGGGCGACACTGCGATTGAGCGTCTGGAACCAGTCGTCGAGCGGGGTGGATCCCTTACCGACGGCAAGTCCGAGCACGATCATCGCGGTCACCCCGACCGGCGGCCACCACCGAATCGGACTCACACGATGCCGGCCACGTAGGCCGCCTGGCCCAAGTGCTGCGCACTGTCGTCGAAGATGCTCACCAGCCGCGCGCCTGCAGTCACCGGCGGGTCCCAGTGATCGTCGACGACGCGGCTCAGCTCCTCGGGCGTTACCGAGGCGATGTACTCGAGCGTCGCCTTGTGCACGCCGTGGTAGTAGCCGGCCAGCAGGTCAGCTGACGCGCGCACCTTGGCCACCTCGTCGGGGCCGTCGCCGTAGCCCATCGCGTCGCGCGGCAGGTCGAGACCGAAACGGTCGACCCAGCCGTCGCGGAACCAGACCTGTTCGGTGCCCGCGATATCCGCCAGCTGCAGGTCGTGCTGACGGGCGCTGTGCCAAATGAGCCACGAGATGCTGTTGGCATTCGCAGTCGGCCGGAAGAAGGCGACCTCGTCCGTCAGCCCGTCGGTGAGCCGCTCGACGTGCTCGATCAACCGGGTGAAGGCATCGCGCAGCAGTGCGCGCACCGCCAAGGAATCAGTAGAGGCATCAGAGCTAGCCATACCCTGACGGTACCCAGTTCAGCCCTGCGGCTGCGCACCGTGGAAGACCGCCTCGATGTTGTTGCCGTCGGGATCGCGCACGAATGCCCCGAAGTAGCCCGGGTGATATTCGGGCCATATCCGCGGCGCATGCAGGGATTCGGCACCCGCCTCGATCGCCGCGTCATAGAACGCCTGGACGGCGTCGGTGCTGGAGGCCTGGAATGCGAAGTGCACCTCACGGTTGGGCCCGGCCGCCTCGCCCGCATTCATGTCGGCGATCCAGAAATCGGGTTTGCCCTCGGTGCCGTAGCCGATGGCCACCTGATAGTCCATCTGGCGGCTGTATCCGAGCACTCCGAGGACCTTGTCGTAGAACGCCTTCGATTCTTCCCAATTCGCACAGTTGATTCCGAAGTGGTCAATCACAGCCTCATCCTGGCATCCCGGGCCGACGGCGATGAACGCTTGCGTGAAGAGCAGAAGCAAAAGTCGTACATTCAGCTCATGACGTACGACTTGATCATCCGTAACGGCACCATCGTCGACGGCCTGGGCGGTGAACCGTTCGTCGGCGATGTCGCGGTCTCTGACGGTCTGATTGCGGCCGTCGGCACGGTCGACGGCTCCGGTGCCAGGGAGATCGACGCGACGGGTCTGCTGGTCACCCCCGGGTTCGTCGACCTGCACACCCACTACGACGGGCAGGCCATCTGGAGCGACCGCATGATCCCGTCGTCGGCGCACGGCGTGACAACAGCCGTCATGGGCAACTGCGGCGTGGGATTCGCGCCGTGCCGCGCCGAGGACCACGACGTGCTCGTCGACGTGATGGCCGGCGTCGAAGACATCCCCGGTGTCGTGATGGTCGACGGGTTGCCGTGGACCTGGGAGACGTTCCCCGAATTCATGGACGCGCTCGACTCGCGCCGCCGCGACATTGACGTGGCCGCGTTTCTTCCCCACTCCCCGTTGCGCGTGTACGTGATGGGGCAACGCGGTGTCGACCGCGAACCCGCGACCGACGAAGACCTTTCCCTGATGCGCAAACTCGCGGCCGAAGCGGTGCGGGCGGGTGCGCTGGGTTTCGCATCGTCGCGCCTCACGCTGCACAAGACCATCAAGGGACAACCGATTCCGAGCTACGACGTGGACTACGCGGAGATCGAGGCGATTGCGCGTGGTATCAACGACGCCGGCGGTGGTCTGCTGCAGTTCGTGCCCGACCTGATGGCGGGTGACTACCAAGCGTCTCTGGGTGCGGTGTTCGACGTCGCGGGCGAAGTCGGTCTACCCGTGACCTTCACACTGGCGATCGGCAACGCGGGACCACCGATTCACCTCGACGCGCTGACCATGGTGGAGAAGGCCAACGCCAACGGCGGCGATGTCACGGGCCAGATCTTCCCCCGCCCGATCGGGCTGGTGCTCGGCCTGGATCTGTCAGGCAATCCGTTCGTGATGTACCCCTCGTATCAGGAGATCGCCGGGCTGCCACTCGCAGAGCGGGTCGCCGAGATGCGTAAACCCGAAGTGCGCGAACGCATTCTGAACGACCGACCGAGCAGCGACGGGCATCCCCTGATGTTCGCCGCGCAGGCATGGGACTACATGTTCCCACTCGGCGATCCGCCGAATTACGAACCGGCCGCCTCGGATTCGATCGGCGCGCGGGCCCGGGCGCGCGACGTGAATCCGTTGGAGGAGGCCTACGACCGTCTCCTCGACGACGACGGACACGCCATGCTGCTCGTCACCCTCGCCAACTTCCGCGACAACTCCCTGGACACCGTCGCTGAACTGATCCAGCGTGACGACGTCGTACTCGGCCTCGGTGACGGCGGTGCGCACTACGGAATGATCTGCGACGCAAGCTTTCCCACGTACTTACTGACGCACTGGGTGCGCGACCGTGAGTCCGGACGGCTGTCGATCACCCAGGTGATCAAAGAGCTCACGTCCGTGCCTGCCCGGATCGGCGGCCTACAGGACCGTGGCCGCCTGGCCGTCGGGTACAAGGCCGATATCAACGTCATCGACGCCGACGCGATGCGTCTGCACCGGCCCACCGTCAAGTCCGATCTACCCGCCGGTGGGCGACGGCTCGACCAGACGGCCGACGGCTACGTGATGACGATGGTGTCCGGCGAGATCATCAGCGAGAACGGCGAACCCACTGCGGCCCGTCCCGGCAAGCTGATCCGTGGTCGCCAGACCGCACCCGCCATCGCGTGAGCAGAGTCGCTCCCGTCGCTCCGCCGTGGAGCGACCAGGATGCCGCGGGGATCAACAGCTGGGGCCATCCCGACCGCACCTATGAACCCCTGCTGTTGGTGCGCTGCCTTCAGCGGCACCCCAATCTGGCGTCGCGATTGCGCAAGCTCGGCGAATCCCTCTATGTCGACGCGCTTTTGCCTCCGCGGGTGCGCACGATCGCGATTCTGCGGATCTGCGCGCTGGTGGGTTGCGAGTACGAGTGGGGCGGGCAGTCCGCGTTCTGGGGCCCGATCGCAGGCGTCAGCGACGACGAATGCGACGCGCTGGTCACCGGTGTCGACCCCGGCTGGAGCGAGTCCGAGCGCATCCTGATCGGCGCCGTCGACGAACTGGAGCGCACGGGCTCGTGGTCCGAGGAGACGTGGAATCGCTTGGGCGACAGCCTCAGTGACGAGCAGCGTCTGGAATTGCTCATCGCCGTCGGCTGGTACCGGACGATCTGCACATTGTGCAACGGGATGGCGCTACCGATCGAGGCCTGGATGCGGCGGTGGCCGGGGTCAGCCGACTGATTTGCGGTCGCGGCGCAGGCCCGGATGCTGGCTGGCGAGGAGCTTGAGCAACACCTGCCGCGGAAGTGCCTGCATCAGAACGGTACTCAGCTTGTTCTGCACGCCGGCGATCACCTCGCCGCGGTCGTGTTCGAGCGCGTCGACACCTGCCTTGGCGACCTCGCGCGACGGCATCCACAAGAACTTCGGGAACGCCGCGGCGAACTTCTCCTCGTCCATGCCTGCCGCCTCGAGGAATTCGGTGCGCACAGGTCCGGGATTTAGCGTGGCCACCGTGACGCCCGTTCCCGCCAGCTCGCCGCGAAGGCCTTCGGTGTAGGTCTTCACGAAGGCTTTGGTTCCCGCGTAGCCGGCTTGTCCGGGAAACGGATGGTAGCCGGCTGTAGAGCCGACATTGAGGATGGCGCCACGACCACGCGGCACCATCTGCTGCACCGCCCGCGTGCTCAGGTCGATGACGGCTTCGACGTTGACGCGTACCTGTCTGATCTCGTCGTCGACCGTCGAATTCTGGACGGCGCCGATGGTTCCGATGCCGGCGTTGTTCACCAGGATGTCGATGGTGAGACCACGCGAATCGACCTCGTCAAACAGCCTCGCCCGCGCATCGGGGTCGGCGACGTCACACCCGATCACCTCGACGCGCACGGTGCCGGACAGTTCGGCGGCCAGATCCTGCAACCGGTCCTCGCGGCGGGCCACCAGCGTGACGCCATGCCCGCGGGCCGCGAGCTCACGAGCGATATCGGCGCCGATACCCGACGATGCTCCGGTGACGACGGCGGTGGTGGCCGGTGACGGCGAGGGAAGTCCCATGGCTCGAACCTACGCGGACCGAGTGACGACCACTTTGCCGGTCATCCGGCCGGTCTCGACGTCGCGGTGCGCCTCGCGAAGGCCTTCGGCCGTGAACCCCTCGACGGTCTTGGTGACCGTCGTGCGCAGCGTGCCGTCGTCGACGAGTGCGGCAGTGCGGGCCAGCAGCCGCTGCTGCTCGATCATGTCGGGTGTCTCGAACATCGACCGGGTGAACATCAGCTCCCAATGCCACGCGATGCTCTTCTGTTTCAGCTCGAGAAGGTCCAGACCGGGCGGCTCGTCGATCGCGGTGATGTGGCCGAACGGTTTGACGATCGCGGCGTAGTCGGAGATGTTGTCCTTCGAGTGCGGCGAGAACAGATAGTCGACGCCGTCGGGCGCGATGCCCAGTGCCTCGTCGCGCAGCCGGTGGTGGTCGATGACGGCATCGGCGCCCATACTCTCGGCCCATCGGCGCGACTCCTGACGGCTGGCCGTCGCAATGACTCGAACGCTGGTCAGCGCCTTGGCCAACTGGATCATGATCGAGCCGACGCCGCCCGCCGCGGCGAGCACCAGCAAGTCGCCCGTCGAGTCCTTCGTCAGATCGAAACGATCGAACAGCGTCTCCCAGGCGGTGATCGTCGTCAGTGGCAGTGCGGCCGCGTCGGCGAACGACAGCGACGTCGGCTTGCGCGAGACGATGCGCTCGTCGACAGCCTGGAACTCGGCGTTGCTACCCGGACGGGTGAGGTCGCCCGCATACCAGACCTCGTCACCAACGTGCAACGTTTCCACTTGTGGCCCAACGGCTTCCACGATCCCGGCGGCGTCGTATCCGAGGATGGAGGGGTCCGACGACGGCTGCAGGCCGGCGCGCACCTTGACGTCGGCGGGGTTGACCGAGACCGCTAGGACACGGACCAGGACGTCGCGGGAACGCAGTTCGGGTACGTCGACAATGACGTCCTGCAGGGCTTCGTCGTCGTCGACGGACTTCGTGGCAAATGCGCCGATCGCTGCCATTGTCGCCATGTTCTGGCTCAACGCCGCGATGCGATGGAAATCTTCCCCAGGGCTCGTATTGTCGGCTCTATGAGCGTCAAGGTGGATCTCGACAAACTCGCCGACGCGTTGGCGGAGTTCTCGTTCGGATACCTGATCACGGTCGGCGACGACTTCCGCGCGCACACCGTGGCCGTCGAACCGGTACTCACTGATGGCGTGTTCGAGGTGGGTCAGATGGGATCGGGCACGCGCCGCAACGCCGGCGAGCATCCCGACGTCACCGTCATCTGGCCGCCCGCCGCCCCCGGCGGCTACACATTGATCGTCGACGGCCGCGCCGAAGTAACCGACGGCGGACTCACCGTCACGCCCACCAAGGCGATTCTGCACCGCAGAGCCACGTCCGACTCCGTGGCGACGAGTCCCGACGGCCTGCACGACTGCCTGCCCTTGAAGCAATAGCAAGCTCGCCGAGCGTGGGCTTGTGTCACGCTTTTCGTGAAAAGGCGTGCGGGTAACCCACGTTCGGCGCGAAGTCGACACGAAAAAGCCCCGGCTCGACAAGCGAGCCGGGGCTTTTCGTTGAGCCAGACTTAGAAGTCCATGCCGCCCATGCCACCGGTCGGGTCGCCCGCAGGTGCGGCCGCCTTCTCCGGCTTGTCGGCGACGACTGCCTCGGTGGTCAGGAACAGCGCCGCGATGGACGCCGCGTTCTGCAGCGCCGAACGCGTCACCTTGACCGGGTCGGCCACGCCAGCCTTGAGCAGGTCCTCGTACTCGCCGGTGGCGGCATTCAAGCCGGTGCCGGCGGGCGAGTTGGTGACCTTCTCGGCGACAACGCCGGGCTCGAGCCCACCGTTGAAGGCGATCTGCTTCAGCGGAGCCGACAGCGCCACGCGGACGATGTTGGCACCAGTGGCCTCGTCGCCCGTGAGACCGAGGTCGTCGAGCGCCGGAGCCGACTGCAGCAGCGCCACGCCACCACCGGCGACGATGCCCTCCTCGACGGCGGCCTTCGCGTTGCGAACGGCGTCCTCGATGCGGTGCTTGCGCTCCTTGAGCTCCACCTCGGTGGCGGCGCCGGCCTTGATCACCGCAACACCGCCGGCCAGCTTGGCCAGGCGCTCCTGCAGCTTCTCGCGGTCGTAGTCGGAGTCGCTGTTCTCGATCTCGGCACGGATCTGGGCCACGCGGCCCGCGATCGCGTCGGAATCGCCGGCACCCTCGATGACCGTGGTCTCGTCCTTGGTCACGACGACCTTGCGGGCCTGACCAAGCAGCGCGACGTCAGCGGTCTCCAGCGAGAGGCCGACCTCTTCGCTGATGACCTGGCCACCGGTCAGGATCGCGATGTCCTGCAGCATGGCCTTGCGGCGGTCACCGAAGCCCGGGGCCTTGACGGCGACGGACTTGAAGGTGCCACGGATCTTGTTGACCACCAGGGTGGAAAGGGCCTCGCCCTCGACATCCTCGGCGATGATCAGCAGCGGCTTGCCGGACTGGATGACCTTCTCCAACAGCGGAAGCAGGTCCTTGACCGTCGACACCTTGGACGACACGAGCAGGATGTACGGATCCTCGAGGACCGCTTCCTGACGCTCGGCGTCGGTGACGAAGTAGCCCGAGATGTAGCCCTTGTCGAAGCGCATGCCCTCGGTGAGCTCCAGCTGCAGGCCGAAGGTGTTGGACTCCTCGACGGTGATGACACCCTCGTTGCCGACCTTGTCCATGGCCTCGGCGATCAACTCACCGATCTGGACGTCACCGGCGGAGATGGCGGCGGTGGCAGCGATCTGCTCCTTGGTCTCGACCTCTTTGGCCGACTTGAGCAGCGTCTCGGTGATCTTCTCGACGGCCTTCTCGATGCCGCGCTTCAGGCCGAGCGGGTTGGCGCCGGCGGCGACGTTGCGCAGACCCTCGCGAACGAGTGCCTGAGCCAGGACGGTGGCGGTGGTGGTGCCGTCGCCCGCGACGTCGTCGGTCTTCTTGGCGACCTCTTTGACCAGCTCAGCGCCGATCTTCTCGTAGGGGTCCTCCAGCTCGATCTCCTTGGCGATGGACACACCATCGTTGGTGATCGTGGGGGCGCCCCACTTCTTCTCGAGTACGACGTTGCGGCCCTTGGGTCCCAACGTCACCTTTACGGCGTCGGCGAGGCTGTTCAGGCCCCGCTCGAGGCCACGACGGGCCTCTTCGTCATACGCAATTGTCTTGGCCATTGCGAAGTGATTCCTCCGGATTGGGGATGCACGTCTTGCGGTCGGGCGCAGTGCCCGCGACGGACGGCTGGGGATGTGCTCCGCGTGTGCGGCCCCTGCCTCACCGTCCCGACCTAGCACTCACCGGTCGCGAGTGCCAACTGCATTTTTAGCACTCAACCATGGCGAGTGCAAGATCGTTCACCGCGGGCGAAGGCCGTCCAGCACGACGTCGGTGAGCCGCTTCGCCGCCTCGTCGTCGTAGGTCTGCATGGCTTGCAGCCCGACCATGACCGCTTTGACGTCCGGTGCCGAAACATCACGGCGCACCACACCCGCCTCCTGGGCGGCAAGCAGCAGGTCACCGAGCATGGCGTAAAACTCGCCCTCCGCCTCGGGCATCGCCTTCTCGACGTCGATACCGACCCCCGCCAGCGCCTCGCTGAGGCCCCGATCGGTCGCCCCCCACTTCAACACCATCGACCGCAGGAATTCGAACAGCGCAGTCGCTGGGTCTCCGGCCGTCAGCAGACTGCGGCCTTCGCCGATGATGCCCCGAATCCTGTCCTCCACGACGGCCCGGAACAGGTCCTCCTTGGTCGGGAAGTGGCGGTAGACGGTGCCCGCCCCGACGCCCGCCCGCCGGGCGATCTCGTCGATGGGCACCGAAAGCCCCTCGCTCGCGAAGGTCTCGTAGGCGACCTCGAGCACCCGGGCGCGGTTGCGGGCCGCGTCCGCGCGCAACGGTCGGGCGGTCTCGGTCACCTTTGTCCCCTCGGGAATGGATTAAGCGGGGCGCTCGTTCCGTATAGTTGTCATCAACCGGGGCGTACGCTCCGCTTAATACTCTACCGAGGAGACCCGATGTCCAATTGGAATACCGCCGATATCCCTGACCAGACTGGCCGCACGGCGGTGATCACGGGCGCCAACACCGGCCTGGGATACGAGACCGCCGCGGCGCTCGCCGCCAAGGGCGCGCACGTCGTGCTGGCCGTACGCAATCTCGACAAAGGGCAGGAAGCCGTCCGCCGCATCGAACAAGCCACCCCCGCCGCCCGCGTGGACCTGCAACAACTCGACCTGACGTCGCTGGAATCCATTCGTGCTGCCGCCGAACAACTCAAGTCCACCCACGACATGCTCGACTTGCTGATCAACAACGCCGGAGTGATGTTCACGCCGAAGTCGACGACCAAGGACGGCTTCGAATTGCAGTTCGGCACCAACCATCTGGGCCACTTCGCCTTCACCGGACTGCTCCTCGACCGGGTGCTCGAGACGCCCGGGTCGCGCATCGTCACGGTCAGCAGCGTGGGCCATCGCTTCGCCCGTAACGGCATCCGTTTCGATGACCTCCAGTGGGAGCAAAGCTACAACCGCTACCTCGCCTACGGGCAGTCGAAGCTGGCCAACCTGATGTTCACCTACGAACTGCAGCGGCGACTGGCCGGCACGGACACCATCGCCGCCGCCGCCCATCCCGGTGGATCGCGGACCGAGCTGACCCGCAATCTGCCACCACTGCTCGGCGCAGCGTCCGGCCTGCTGGAACCGCTATTCCAGGACGCCGCCATGGGCGCTCTTCCGACGCTGCGGGCAGCCACTGATCCCGGCGTGCTCGGCGGGCAGTATTTCGGCCCCGACGGCTTCGCCGAGCAGCGCGGCTACCCCGTGGTGGTGGCCTCCAGCAGGGCATCGCACGACGTCGACGCGCAGCGCAGGCTTTGGGCGGTCTCCGAGGAACTCACGTCGGTGGAGTCCCCAGTCACGCCCCCACTGCCACGATGAGGTGATTCGGCGGAGGGGGCGCGGATACTGGCATTTTTGCCGAAAGATGGCCGCTCCGAGAGAGTTTCACCGCTAGCATCACAAGCGATGTCACTCTGGGATCCGCGAAACGTGCCCCCGTATCCGCTGGCCCGCTACACCAAAGACGAACCGGAGGTCAGTGCCCGCCTGAGGCCCGGCACTGACCCGCCGGACTACGAATTCGGCCTCGTGAAGTACCACTATCTGGCCAACCAAGAATCCACCGACGGCGATTACGGCCTGTACCGCGTCGACATCGCCCCCAACGGCGGCGGGCCGGGCCCGCACTTCCACCGCACCATGTCGGAGGCCTTCTTCGTCCTGTCGGGGACCGTGAGGCTCTACGATGGCACCGACTGGATCGACGGCCATCCGAACGACTTTCTCTACGTGCCACCGGGCGGCATCCACGGCTTCCGCAACGAGGCCGACGCGTCCGTCTCGCTGCTGATGCTGTTTGCTCCCGGCGCACCCAGAGAGGCCTACTTCGAGGGCTTCGCGCACCTGGCCGACCTGTCCGACGAGGAGCGCGCCGAGTGGTTCATCAAGAACGACAACCACTCCGTCGAATGACACGCGGTAGCCGACACGCCGAAACGTGCGTAGGCGTAATCCGTTGCGCTAGGCTCATTCCGATCGCGTTCCGATCAGAACAAGGAGCTTTGGGTGCGGGCTTATGCAGCGCCCGACACCCAGGCTTTGCGGGGCTGGCAGCGTCGGGCATTGGTGCGGTATCTCACCGCTGCGCCGCGTGATTTCCTGGCGGTCGCCACACCGGGGGCGGGCAAGACGGCGTTTGCCCTGCGGATCGCCGGAGAACTTCTTTCCGAGCGCGTCGTCGACCAGATCACCGTCGTCGTGCCGACCGAGCACCTCAAGATTCAGTGGGCGATGGCCGCCGCCGGTGTCGGCATCGCGCTCGACCCGAAGTTCTCCAACTCCTCAGCACAGACGTCGTCGGAGTACCACGGTGTCGTCGTCACCTACGCCCAGGTCGCCAAGCATCCGTCGCGCCATCGCGTACGAACCGAGAATCGCCGCACACTCGTCATATTCGACGAGATCCACCACGGCGGCGACGCGAAGAGTTGGGGTGAGGCGATCCGCGAGGCGTTCGGCGACGCCACGCGACGGCTGTCGCTGACCGGCACGCCGTTCCGCAGCGACGACAGCCCGATCCCCTTCATCAACTACGAGCGCGGCGCCGACGGCCTGTTGCGCTCGCAGGCCGACCACACCTACGGCTACAGCGACGCGTTGGCTGACGGAGTCGTCCGCCCCGTGGTTTTCATGGCCTACTCGAGTGAGTCGCGATGGCGCGACAGCGCCGGCGAAGAGCACTCGGCGCGCCTCGGCGAGCCGCTCAACGCGGAGCAGACGGCGCGGGCCTGGCGCACCGCACTCAACCCCGCCGGTGAGTGGATGCCCGCCGTGATCGCGGCCGCCGACAAACGCCTACAGCAGAAGCGTCAGCACGTGGCCGACGCCGGCGGCATGATCATCGCCTCCGACCAAACGGCGGCGCGGGCGTACGCCGAACTCCTGACCCGGATCACCGGTGAGGTACCCACGGTCGTGCTGTCGGACGACAAGGGTTCTTCCGACCGCATCTCCGCCTTCGCAAAGGGCACCAGCCGCTGGTTGGTCGCGGTGCGGATGGTGTCCGAGGGCGTGGACGTACCACGGCTGGCGGTCGGGGTCTATGCGACGAGCGCGTCGACGCCGCTGTTCTTCGCGCAGGTGATCGGTCGGTTCGTCCGGTCACGTCGGCCCGGCGAGACAGCCAGCGTCTTCCTTCCCTCGGTGCCCAACCTGTTGCTCCTCGCCAGCGAGATGGAGGCGCAGCGCAATCACGTGCTCGGCAAGCCGGACCGCGAGTCGGATGGCCTCGACGACGATCTGCTCGCAGACGCCGAGAAGCAGAAAGACGAGTCCACCGAACTGGACAACGGCTTCGAGATGCTGGGCGCCGACGCGGAGCTCGATCAGGTGATCTTCGATGGGTCCTCATTCGGCACGGCGACGCCGGCCGGCAGTGAGGAGGAGGCCGACTATCTCGGCATCCCCGGCCTGCTCGACGCCGAACAGATGCGCGATCTGTTGCGGCGCCGGCAGGAGGAGCAGCTCGACCGCCGGAGCCGCGCAGCCGGCGACATTGATTCGAGCACGGCTTCTCCTCTGAATTTCCGCCCCTCGAAGCACGGACAGTTGCGCGAGCTTCGCCGCGAACTCAACGCACTGGTATCGATCGCGCACCACCGCACCGGCAAGCCGCACGGGTGGATCCACAATGAGTTGCGCAGAATCTGTGGCGGCCCGCCGATGGCGGCGGCGACCACCGACCATCTGCTCGCCCGTATCGAGGCGGTCCGCACTCTCTGATTAGCGGGGCGACAGCTCGAAGCGGAAATCGCTTTCGCCGATGCGCACATGGCACCCGTCACTGAGCGGGGCGCTGCCGCGAATTCGCTTGTGGTCCAGCTCGACGCCGTTGGCCGAGCGCGCATCTATGAGCACGAAACTGGTACCCGTGTCGATGATCACCGCGTGGTGGCGACTGACCCTCGGATCGTTGAGGGCGATGTCGTTGTCTGATCGCCGCCCGATCCTGGTGGCCACACCCTTCACCGGATAGCACTCACCGGTAGCCGCCCGCAGTTGGGCACGCTCCTTGCCGGTGTTGATGGCGGTGCGGTTGGCCAGGCTGATGAACGTGCCTGCGAGTGTGGTGTCGGGCGGGGGTTTGACGTCCATCGGCTCCTGCCGCAGGATCCGCTCATGCAGGTCGCGCAGCGCCCGGCTCGGGTCGATTCCGAGCTCATCGGCCAGCACGGTCTTCAGGCGCTGATACGCGTCGAGGGCATCCGACTGTCGCGCCGAGACGTAGTACGCGATCATCAACTGCTCCCAGGCCGGCTCGCGGAAGGGATGTTCGGCGACCAGCCGCTCCAGCTCCCCCGTGATCAGCTTCGCGCGCCCGCAAGCGATCTCGGATTCGGCGAGGGCGATGTGGGTGGCGATCTTCTCGTCGGTCATGGCCGTGGCGAAAACCGAGACGAAGTCGAAAGCCCGCAGGTCTTCGAGCACGTCACCGCGCCACTGGGCCAACGCGTTCGAATAGTGACTGCTCGCCTTGTCGAACCGGCCGGCCGTCGCGGCCTGGACGCCCGCGTTCCGCTCGCGGATGAACCTCCCCAGGTCGACGCTCAACTCGTCGATGTTGAGCCGGTATCCCGGCGAGACCTTCTCGAGCATGCTCCGCCCGTCCACACCGACCGATCCGAGGAGCCGACGCAGATTGGACACGTAGGCGTGCAGGCTCGCGCGCGCTTCGGCTGGGGCATCCTCACCCCAGACGGCGTTGATCAGGGAATCCGCTGCCACCGGCCGATTACGGTTCATCACCAGCGACGCCAGCACCGCTCGCTGTTTCGGCGTGCCGATCGGCACCACGGTGTCGTCGACCGTCATTTGCAACGGTCCGAGAAGACCAAACACTGGGCCTCTCTGCGGCATCGGCTGTCCTACCCATCAGCGTGAAGTGACGTCAGCTAACGATACGGCGCTCGGCCAGCCGGGCCAGGTTCTTCAGCGAGTTGTCCAAGTGGTCGACCTCGAACGGCGGGAACTCGATGTCGCGCATTTGCGGCGGCACCCCCGACCAGTCGTAGGTCAACGTCACCCGCGTCCGGCCAGGCCCGTCCGCTTCGAGATCGTAGCGCCAGATCCACCCGCCAAATGCGAGCTCGTTGCCACCCATCAGGTATCCGCGCTGGTCCGGGCCCTGCCCGGGCTGCCAGGCGAGGGCCCGCGGGGGGTCGATCACCTCGACCCGGTTGGCCATCTCGTAATCCTTTTCGGGGTGGTTGTCGTGATACATCGCCATCCGGAAAATCTGGCCCACGTCGGTCAGACGCTGGGGATCGAGTGCGTCGCGCACCCATCCGGTGCCGTCGATCGCCGGGTGTGTCGACGGGTCGGCCAGCACGTCGAAGACCACTTCGGCGGGCGCGTTGACGGTCGTGACGGCGTTCACGTGTTGATCGGTCATATGCGTACCGACCGCCACGGCCGCCAAAACTCACCGTCAGAACAGACCGCAGCCCGCGACACCGCAGAGAAAGGACGTGACCCACAGGAACGGCCAGGCGATGACCATCACCACCAGCGCTGCGATGTCGGAGAAAATCGGGAACGCACCCGTGAGCGCTTGCTGCAGCTGACCCATCAGCTCGATGTGAAAAATCGTGTAGCCGACGCCGATCACGATGTACATCAACGCGATCCACAACGCGAGCTCCAGGAATGTGTTGATGCCGCGATCGAACAGCATCCGTTCGACGCGCACCCAGATCCCCGGCTCCGGCAACGCTACAGCCCCAGCAACTGCGGTAGGTCCGCGACCGAGTCGATGACGTGGTTGGGTTGCATCGCGAACTCATCGGCCGCCCACCGGTCGAGCGTGTCCTGACGAAACTTGCCGGTGCGCACCAACACTCCGGACATGCCGACGACCTGTGCGGGCAGCACGTCGTTGTTGAGGTCGTCGCCGATCATGTACATCTCGTCGGGGTCGACGCCGAGTCGGCTTGCGGCGGCAAGGAATCCCTCTGGCGCAGGCTTTCCGACCGCAGTCGCTTTCCGGCCGGAGGTCTGCTCCATACCGATCAGGTACATGCCGGTATCCACGCGCAAACCATCGGTCGTCGTCCACACCGTGCTGCGGTGCATCGCCACCACCGGAACCCCCTGAGCCATCCAGTCGTAGACCCACGACAGCGTCAGATGGCTGTACTCCGGTCCCGCCCCGCCGAGAATCACCACGTCGGGGCGCTCCGGTGCAGTGGGTCCGCTGAAGTCGCTCGAGTACTCGATATCGATACCGGGCATGTCCTCGGCAATCTGCCCGCTGTTGACGAGGAAACATCGCGCATCGGGGAAGTTGTGGCGGACGTACTCGGCGGTCAGCACAGCGGCAGTGATCACCTCGTCGGCGCGCACGGCCATCCCGGCGTCGTTGAGCAATTCGGCGATCTGCGCCCGCGTCCTGGTCGTGGTGTTGGTCAGGTACGAGCAGGCGACCTGATGGTCGGCGAGGGCCCGCAGCGTCTCCGCGGCACCGGCGATCGGCTTCCACGACGTCACCAGGACGCCGTCGATGTCGAACAACACACCACCGATTGCCATTGCCCGACAGTAAACGGCGATCGTCTCAGCGCAAGTCGGACCCACCCCTATTCGCCGGAGCGCGCCCACCTGGTGTCGGCGACCCACGGGGACGCTTCGCCGACGATCGTCCACGCCAGCCCGGCCGGTATGTCGATCACCTGATAGTGCTTGACGCCCGCCGCGGTCGCGGCGATCAGCGTGGCGACACCGGCCCGGCGCTGCATGAAGGTTTGGCGCACCGTCCATCCGATGATGCCGGGCGCCGCGATGCAGTCACGCCTGCGCTGCAGGCTCCCCGTGCGCGCGACCAACCAGCCGTCGCTCACCAGATGCCCGAGCGACCGCGACCGGTCCAGGGCGAGCAGCGCACAGCACACGGTGAGCACCGCCCATGCCACCCATACCCAGACCGGCACCAGCACGACCACCAGGACGACAGCGACGATCGCAGGACACGCCAGCGCACGGGTCCAGCGTCTGCGGGTCGCGGCGGGCCCGTGGCGGCGCAGCGTGCCGGTGACCGCGTCGGGTCGCGCGATCAAATCGCCCAGGACCGTCTGCGCGGTCGACCTCGGACACGGCGGCAACAGCATCGACGCTTCGCCCGCGCCGCCGACACCCGTCATCACCGCATCGAGACGGGCACCGCCAAACAGCCTGACCAGCAGCGGTTCCCGCAGCGTTCCGCCCCGTAGCCTGCGCATGTCGAACGTGTGCTCCCGCACCCGCAGCAGCCCGTGCTTGAGGTGCAGGACGTCGGCGTCGCGGCGCAGGTCGAGGTTCGCGTAGCTCAGCAGGGACTGCGCGACCGACAGCACGACGGACGCGACGAGCACCACGACCGCGCCTGCGGCGATGGCGGCTGCTACGCCGAAGCGATCAGCGATGGCCGCGCCCGACTGCTCGATCCGCGAATCCCGCAGCGCCGCAGCTGCTCCCACCTGATATGCGATTCCGACGGCGGCCGCGATCATCGCCAGGCCGGTGAAGCTCAGCGGGCTGTACCGCAGCCACGACGGGTGCCAACGCGCGAGCACGCTACCCGGCGTGGCGCCCTGATGCTCATCGCCTGCCAACGATCCGGCCAGCAGCATGGCGCGCAGCCTCGGCGCTTCCGCGGCAGCGACCGCGTCGAGCGCGAAAACACTGTCTCCCATTGCTTCCTGCCCGGTGCTGACCCGTACCACGGTCAGGTCGAGCAGCCGGTGCAGCAACCTCGCGTCGGTGGACACCGAACGAATCCTGTTGCGCGGCATCGAAAGAACTTTGCGCTGCACAATCCCCTTGCGCAGCTGCACCTCGCCGGGGCCGATGCGGTAGCTCGTGGTGAACCAACGTGCGAGCCCGATACCCACCGTGACCACCAGAACGGCGACCGCATACATCGGATTGCCGGTGGCAGAGCCCAGCACGACCGTCCCGATGATCACCGGGATCTGGCGCAGCACTTCGTGAACGGGGTGCACCAGCAGCATGCGGGCGCTCAGCCGACTCCACTCGGCGCCGGTCGGGGAATTCACGTCGCGTCCTCGGCCCCGATCGCCGCGATGTCGGTGAGTTGGGCGACGACGCGGTCCGCGACATCGACATCCAGGGCCACGATGCGCACCGCACCGGCCGACGACGCCGTCGTCACGGTCACGTTCGCGAGCCCGAACAGCCGGTCCAGGGGTCCGCGTTCGGTGTCGACGGTCTGCACCCGCGATACCGGCGCGATGCGGCGCTCCTGCACAAGCCACCCCGAGCGCGTGTACACCGCCTCGGGCGTGACGTCCCAGCGATGAACTCGGAAGCGCCACAAGGGAACCACGACAACGAACAGGAGGACACAAATCGCCGTGATTACCGCGGCGATTGCATGCACCCACCACGTGCGGTGGTCGACGACGAACCACACCAGCTGGGCGAGTGTCAACAAGGCCCACGGAATCAGCGCGCCGAGCGCCCACACCAGCGGCGCCTTGCGACTCGGCGGATTCGCGGGATCCCTCATGCTCAGCACGTTCACGAGGTCACGATTTCTCGAGACTCAGACACTCGCTCACCCCGAAGAGCCGCAACGTCCGCACCGGGATCAACTCCTCGACATCGGTGGTCGCCACGACGGCCGGCCGTTCAACCGGGATGCGCTCTCCGCCGGACACGACGGTGGCCGAACCGGCGGCCAGCACATTGCGCAGCCAGTCGGTGCGCGCGCCGTAAGGCAGCGCGATGAGAAGCCGGGTTGTGGTCTCGATGATGTCGACCGGTGTCTCATAGGTCTTGCCCGAACGACGTCCGATGTGCTCGATGACCGACGTCTGCGTTCCCGCGTTGCCCGCCGTGCGCATCACCCGCGGATTCGTCAAGGAGCGATTCATTCGTCGCACCGTGTTCACCACCGGGGAGACCTGCCAACGCATGCCTGCCACCAGCAGCCCCAACAACACCAGGACCGCACCGAACAGCGTGCCGATGATCACCGCAACCACTCGCATAGAACGAAAGTAACCGGCGGCGCAAGGCAGCAGGGCTTCAGTATGTTGATCGCATGAGTGCCAAATGGACCGCGGCCGACATACCCGATCAATCCGGTCGCGTCGCGATCGTCACCGGCGCGAACAGCGGCCTCGGATACGACACGGCGGCTCTCCTCGCCGGCAAGGGTGCGCAGGTCGTCATGGCGGTGCGCAACCTCGACAAGGGCAACGAGGCCCTCGGGCGCATCCAGCGGACACATCCCAATGCCCAGGTCGCCCTGCAGGAACTCGACCTGTCGTCGCTGGACAACACCCGCAAGGCCGCCGAGGTCATGCGGTCGGCCTATCCGCGCATCGACCTGCTGATCAACAACGCGGGGGTGATGTACGTGCCGACCCGCGAAGCCACCAGCGACGGCTTCGAAATGCAATTCGGCACCAACCACCTCGGCCACTTCGCGCTCACCGGTCTGCTGCTCGACAACCTGATCGGAGTCGACGGCTCCCGCATGGTGACGGTCAGTAGCGTCGGTCACCGGATCATGGCCAAGATCCGTTTCGACGACCTGAACTGGGAGCACAGTTACAACCGCGTCAAGGCCTACGGCCAGTCCAAGCTCGCCAACCTGATGTTCACCTACGAGTTGCAGCGTCGTCTCGCGGCGAAGGGCGCCCCGACCGTGGCCCTCGCCGCGCACCCTGGTTTCTCCGACACCGAACTCATGCGGCACCTGCCGGGCTTCATCCCGGATTCGCTGTGGAAGGTCGTGGCCCAACCCGCCGAGATGGGGGCGTTGCCGACCCTTCGCGCGGCCACCGATCCGGGTGCACAGGGCGGCCAGTATTACGGTCCCGACGGCATCGGCGAGGCCAAGGGAAATCCCAAAGTGGTTGCCTCGAGCGCACAGTCACACGACGAGGCCATTCAGCGTCGGTTGTGGACGGTCTCCGAGGAACTGACCGGCGTGACCTTCGGAGTCTGATGCGGTCCGTCGAGGAACATCAGCGTGTCGTCGCCGGCCTGATCCGCCGCCGGACGCCGATCGCCGTCGCGCTCGCCGACTCGCTGGGGCTGGTCCTGGCCGACGATGTGGTGGCGCCGCTGTCGCTGCCCGGTTTCGACAACTCCGCAATGGACGGCTATGCCGTTGTGGCCGAGGACGTCTCGACCGCCACGGCGGCGCAGCCCGTGCTGCTGCCCGTCGCCGAGGACATCCCGGCCGGCCGCACCGACCCGCTCACACTCACATCGGGGACCGCACACCGGATCATGACCGGCGCACCGCTGCCGCAGGGCGCTACCGCTGTGGTGCCTGTCGAGGCCACCAACGCCGCGACCGACACCGTGGAGATCCGTGCGAGTGCCAAACCCGGCCAACACATTCGACGCGCGGGCGAGGACGTCACCTCGGGCACCACCGTGCTGCGGGCAGGGCAGGTCGTCACCCCCGCGGCGGTGGGGTTGGCCGCCGCGCTCGGATTGGGTGAGCTGACGGTCATTCCTCGGCAACGGGTGCTGGTGATGTCGACCGGATCGGAACTCGTACCGCCCGGCACGCCGCTGCAGCCGGGTCAGATCTACGAATCCAACGCGGTGATGCTGGCCGCGGCGCTGCGCGAGGCCGGGGCCGAGGTGGTGGCGTCACCGACGACCGGAGACGACGTCGCCGCGTTTCGTGACGCGCTGATCCGTCACAGGAGCGACGCCGACCTCATCATCACGACCGGCGGGGTGAGCGCCGGCGCATATGAGGTCGTCAAGGACGCGCTCGGAGCCGGAGGGCAGGCGACATCGGGCCTGGCCGGCGAGGTGGAGTTCGTCAAGGTCGCGATGCAGCCCGGCATGCCACAGGGCTCGGGCGTCGTGGACGGCACGCCGATCATCACGCTGCCGGGCAACCCGGTCAGCGCGCTGGTGTCTTTCGAGGTGTTCCTGCGTGCTCCGGTGCGAAGTGCGATGGGGCTGCCCCATCCCGATCGGCCGCGGCGTTCCGCCGTCCTGATCGAGGACCTCACGTCACCGCGGGGGAAGCGCCAATTCCGGCGCGGCGTGTTCGATTCGGTTGCGGGCACGGTCACCAGTTACGGACCGCCCGCATCGCACCACCTGCGCTGGCTCGCGTCGGCGAACTGTCTGTTGGAGATCGATGAGGACGTTGCCGAACTGGCCGGCGGATCCGATGTTCAGATCTGGGACTTGACCTAAGCCCTATTGGCGACGCGCTCCGCCCGTAGAATCGGCCCACGATGGCCAGACGCCCCGACATTCAATCCGGCCCCGCGCGGTTTGCCGCGCTGGTGCGCTCCTCCGTACCTCCGATGCACCCGGCGGGCCTACCGTTCGTCGGCGCGAGCCTCGCGGTCGCCGCGCTGGGGTACCGCAGCCGCTGGCTGCGGCGCGCCGGGCTCGCGTCCGCCGCGGCCAATGCCGCATTCTTCCGGCACCCGCCGCGGGTGCCACCAACCCGTCCCGGCCTTGTCGTGGCGCCCGCAGACGGACTGGTCTGCCTGATCCAGGAGGCGGTGCCGCCCGCCGAACTCGGCCTGCCCTCAACGCCATTGCCGCGGGTCAGCATCTTCTTGTCGATCTTGGACGCCCACGTGCAGCGCGCCCCGATCGGCGGTGAGGTGATCGCGGTCTCGCACCGGCCAGGGAAGTTTCATTCGGCCGAACTGGAGGCCGCCAGCGAACTCAACGAACGAAACAGCGTCGTCATCCGCAGCCCGGAAGGCGCGCAGGTGATCGCCGTGCAGATCGCCGGCCTGGTGGCCCGCCGCATCGTGTGTGACACGAAGGTGGGCGACAAACTCGCGATGGGCGACACCTATGGCCTGATCAGGTTCGGATCTCGGCTCGACACCTACCTGCCCGCCGGCTCCAACGTCCTGGTCTCCCTCGGCCAGCGCGCCCTCGGCGGAGAGACGATATTGGCCGAGTTGCCAGAGGCTCCCGCGTCTGATGTCGCGGCCGGAGACGCTTCGTGATCAAACCCCGCGTCAAGACGCCGGTCATCAGTCTGCGCATCCTGCCCAGCGCCATGACCGTGACCGCCATCTGTCTGGGCTTGAGTTCGGTGAAATTCGCACTCGACGGCAGACCGACAGAGTCGATGGCGTTTTTGGCCGTCGCGGCGATACTCGACGCACTCGACGGCCGGATGGCCCGGATCCTGAAGGCCACGTCCCGAATGGGCGAGGAGATCGACTCGCTCGCCGATGCGGTGAATTTCGGTGTCGCACCGGCATTCATCGTCTACGCGACGCTGCTGTCGTCGTCCCGGGTCGGCTGGATCGTGGTGTTGCTGTACGCGGTGTGCATCGTGTTGCGGCTGGCCCGTTTCAACGCGATGCTCGACGTCGCCAAGCCCGCCTACGAGAGCAAGTACTTCGTCGGCATGCCCGCCCCCGCCGGAGCGATCGGCGCGATCGGCCCGCTGGCTGCCAAGATGCAGTTCGGCGACGGCTGGTGGACCTCTGAAATCGCCGTCGTCATCTGGATGATCGGCGTCTCGCTCTTGACGGTCAGCACCCTGCCGATGCGCAAGATCCACACCTTCTCAGTGTCACCGAACATGGTGGCTCCGCTTCTGGTGGCGGTCGCGATCCTGGTCGCCGCGTCGATCCTCTACGGCTACCTCGTGATCCTGGCGATCATCCTCGGGTACGTCATCCACATTCCGTTCGCGATCCGAACCCGGCGCTTCCTGGCGGCCCATCCCGAAGTCTGGGACGACAAACCTCGACAACAGCGGGCGGCTCGGCGGGCGATTCGTCGCGCGCAGCCGCACCGGCGATCGGTGATGCGACTCGGATTGCGCAGGCCGGGCTCCTGACGTGACCGGTTTCGATTCGGGGAAGTCGGCAAGCGACCGTCCCGCCCTCAAGCAGCAGCTGACGCTGACCGCGCGCCTGAACACCTCAGCGTTGGACACTCGGCGTGGAGTCGTCCGCCTTCATCCGGAAGTCATTGCGGCGCTCGGCATTCGGGAATGGGACGCGGTGTCGCTGACGGGTTCCCGTACCACCGCAGCGGTGGCCGCAGTGGCACCGCCGGGCACGCCCACCGGCACCGCGCTGCTCGATGACGTCACACTGTCCAACGCAGGCGTACGTGAGGACACCACGGTGCTCGTCGCGCCTGTGACGGTGCACGGCGCACGATCGGTGACACTGTCCGGTTCGAACCTCGCGACCCGGTCGATCTCACCGGCGACGCTGCGTCAGGCACTGCTGGGCAAGGTGATGACGGTGGGCGACACGGTGTCGCTGCTCCCCCGAGAACTCGGTCCCGACATCCCGACGTCGGCAGCGACGTCGGCGCTGGCGTCGTCGGTCGGCATCACGTGGACGTCGGAACTGCTGACGGTGACTGGTGTCGATCCCGTGGGACCGGTGAGCATCCAGCCCAATTCGCTCGTCAGCTGGGGCGACGGGGTGACTCCGTCCATACCCGCATCGTCGGGGCAACCGACCGTCACCGCCGCCAAGGAGTCGACGGCGAGCACCGTCAGTTTCGACGACCTCAAGGGCGCACACGCCCAGGCGTCGCGGCTGATCGAGTGGCTCAAGCTCGCCCTCGACCAACCGCAGCTACTCGAAACACTCGGCGCGACAGCCAATCTCGGCGTGCTTGTCTCCGGTCCGGCGGGCGTCGGAAAGGCGACCATGGTGCGGACGGTCTGCACCGACCGGCGCCTGGTCGAGCTGGACGGACCCGAGGTCGGGGCACTACGCGCCGAGGACCGGCTCACCCGTGTTGCGGCTGCGGTATCCACCGTCCGCGACGGCGGCGGCGTGCTGCTCATCACGGACATCGACGCGCTGCTCCCCTCACCCGCCGAACCCGTTGCGACACTGATCCTCACCGAGTTGCGCAATGCCGTCGCCACCCGTGGCGTGGCATTCGTGGCCACGTCCGCGCTGCCCGACAACGTCGATCCGCGCCTGCGCGCACCCGACCTCTGCGACCGCGAGCTCGGCTTGAGCCTGCCCGACGGCGCCATCCGCAAGCAGCTGCTGGAGGTGCTGCTGCGGGACGTGCCCGCCGGTGATCTCGCCCTGACCGAAATTGCCGAACGTACACCGGGTTTCGTCGTCGCCGACCTGTGCGCGCTGGTGCGCGAGGCCGCACTCCGGGCGGCGGCCAGGGCCAGCACCGACGGCGAGCCGCCCGCGTTGACACAGGACGACCTGACCGGCGCGCTCAGCGTGATCCGGCCCCTGTCGCGGTCGGCGACCCAGGAGGTCTCGGTCGGATCGGTGACGCTCGAGGACGTCGGCGACATGGCCGAGACCAAACAGGCGCTCACCGAAGCCGTGCTGTGGCCACTGCAGCATCCGGAGACGTTCGAGCGCCTCGGCGTCGAGCCTCCGCGCGGCGTCCTGCTCTACGGCCCGCCCGGCTGCGGCAAGACGTTCGTGGTGCGGGCGCTGGCCAGCTCTGGTCGCCTGAGCGTGCATGCCGTCAAGGGTGCCGAGCTGATGGACAAGTGGGTGGGCTCCTCGGAGAAGGCGGTCCGCGACCTGTTCCGGCGCGCGCGCGACTCGGCGCCGTCGCTGGTCTTCCTCGATGAACTCGACGCGCTGGCGCCGCGGCGCGGCCAGAGCTTCGACTCCGGTGTCACCGATCGGGTCGTGGCGTCGCTGCTCACCGAACTCGACGGCATCGAACCACTACGCAACGTGGTGGTGCTCGGCGCGACGAACCGGCCCGACCTGATTGATCCGGCGTTGTTACGGCCCGGCCGGCTCGAAAAGCTTGTCTTCGTCGAACCGCCCGACGCCGAAGCCCGCCGCGAGATCTTGCGCACGGCAGGCAAATCCGTGCCACTCGCCGACGATGTCGACCTCGATGCGCTGGCGGCCGGGCTCGAGGGCTACAGTGCCGCCGACTGTGTGGCGTTGCTGCGGGAGTCCGCGCTGACGGCGATGCGGCGCTCCATCGACGCCGCCGCGGTCACCGCCGACGACGTGGCCAAGGCCCGCGAAACCGTGCGGCCGTCGCTCGACCCCGTCCAGGTCGAGTCGCTACGGGCGTTCTCTGCCGCCCGCTGACGACCTTCGTCGACTAGGGCCGAGCCTCGAGCACGAGGTTGAACGGAGTCTCGGTGGCCCGGCGGAAACGGGTGAACCCGCCACCGTCGACCACGACTTCGCGTAGCCGCGCTTCACCTGCCTGGGCGCCCAGCGCCGGACCTTTCCGGGCCAGCGAAACCGGGACACAGATCTGGGTGGACGCGCCGTACATCACGCGACCCACCGGATTCAGATTGTCGGCCACCCGGTCATTCGCGAACGGCTCGACGAGCATCACGGTGCCGTCGTCGTTGATCGCCTCGCGCGCATGGCGCGACACATTGACCGGATCGGCCATGTCGTGGAGGCAGTCGAAGAACGCGATGAGGTCGAAGCTCTTGTCCTGGTAGCCGACGGCATCGGCGACTTCGAAACGCGCGTTCGTAACCCCTGCGGCAGCGGCCTTCTCGGTGGCGACCGTGATCGACTCGTCGTGATAGTCGTAGCCGACGAACTCCGATTCGGGGAAGGACATCGCCATCAGGATGGTGCTGGCACCGTGGCCGCATCCGACATCGGCGACCTTGGCCCCGCTCTCCAGTTTTTCGACGACGCCGTCGAGCGCCGGCAGCCACGAGCCGATCAGGTTCGCGTTGTAGCCAGCGCGAAAAAAGCGCTCCGTTCCCTCGAACAGGCAGGGGTGATGATCTCCCCACTCCATACCGCGGCCAGACCTGAAGTTCTCGAGCGTGTGCTCGAGGGCGTGGAAGGTCGCCTCGACGATGTTGTACGCGCCGGGCATGTCGACCGGTCCGTTCGGATCGGTCAGGCACAACGCCTGCTCTGGACTCATCGACCACTCGTCGGATGCGGGGTCGTACTCCACGTATCCGCCCGCGCCCTGATTCCCGAGCCATTCTCGGATATAGCGCTCGTCGGTTCCTGTGCGTTGCGCCAGCTGGGACGACGTCAGTGCGCCTTTCGCCAGCTCGCGATACAGCCCGAGTCGATCGCCGACGAGCATCAGCGTCGCACTCATCGCGGCCCCGAGGTCGCCCACCGCCTTACCGAGAAATTCGTTCAACTTCGCTTCGTCGACAGCCATGGCCGCCTCCTTTCACCGATCAGAAGTGAGGTGTCCATAGTGGGCGCGACGAGCGGCCCGCGTCGGATATTGACCGCTCCCATCCGGACGTCTGTGCCCAGGGAAATACATCTTGACAGTGACTAGTTCAAAGGGCATAGTCGGACTAGAACTAGACACTGTCAAGATGAGCTTCGGGAGGCCACGATGACCGCGCCATTGACGATTCGAGCCGGCGATCGCGAGCGTGAACAGACTTCCAACCTGCTGGGCCAAGCCCTTGCGCAGGGCTATTTGGTACTGGACGAGTACGAGACGCGCCTGCAGGCCACATTCGCCGCTCACACCACCGCGGAACTACACGAACTCGTCGCAGACCTGCCGCTGGACCGCATCCGGCGCAACGACCCGGCGCGCAGGCAGGCTCGCCAGAAGGCGGCCAGGCGCGGCGTGCAGATCCACCTCGCGGCCTACCTCGCGATGGTCGTCATCGTGCTGACGGTGTGGCTGGCCGTCGGTCTCACCGCGGGCGCCTGGTACTTCTGGCCGATCTGGCCGATCCTCGGTGCCGGCATCGGCGTCATCGGACACGCGGTGCCGATCCGGTTCGCGGTCCCCCCGGTGGATGTGCGGCGCGTCAGGGCTCGATCAGTCCTGCGCGAATTGCATAGCGCGTCAACGCGACCCGGTCCTGCAGCCCGAGTTTGGCCAGCGTGTTGGTCCGGTGACGGTCGACGGTCTTGGCGCTGATACTCAACGTGGTCGCGATCTCGCGGGTCGACAAGCCCTCGGCGATCAGCTTGAGCACCTCCTCCTCGCGCGGCGTGAGGATGGTGTCGGGCAGCGCGTCGCCCTGCCGCGCCCGGTGCAGATAGTCCCGGATCAGCGCAGTCACTGCGCCCGCGTACAGAAACGGCTCACCGCGCAGCGTCGCGCGGCATGCCTCCAGCAGGTCGCGGTCCGCGACCGACTTCAGCACATATCCCGAGGCGCCGGCTTTCAGGGCCTCGAAGAAGTACTGCTCGTTGTCATACATCGACAGGATCAGGATCCGCACATGCGGATGCCTGCGATTCATCTCCCTCGCTGCCTGCAGACCCGTCATGCGCGGCATCGCGATATCGAGGATCGCCAGGTCGGCCGGTGTGCGGTCGAGCACGTCGAGGGCTTCGCTGCCGTCAGCCGCCTCTGCCACCACGGTGAGATCGGGCTCCGCATCGATGATCATCCGCAGCCCGCTGCGCACCAGGGCGTGGTCGTCGGCGAGCAGAATCCGCGCGGGAGAGGCGAGCATCAGCCGTCCCGCCCCGGCAGCGGAATCACCAGGCGCACCTCGGTGCCCTCGTCCTTGACAGAGGTGATCGTCAGCGCCGCGTTCACCAGCACCGCCCGCTCGCGCATCCCGTTGATCCCCGCACCCTCGTCGGCGACGCCACCCCGTCCGTCGTCAGCGATCCGCAGTGTCAGCTGATCCGCGGTGGTGTGCATGTCGAGCCACACCTTGTGGGCGACGGCATGCCGCGCGACATTGGTCAGGCTCTCCTGGGCGACCCGGTAGCAGACCAACTCCACATCGGCAGGCAGCCGATCAGCTTGGGAGGCAATGTGTTTGACCACCGTCAAGCCGGTGGCCTGAGCGAACTCACTGCACAGCGCGTTGAGCGCACTGGTGAGTCCGAGGTCTTCGAGCGCGTCCGGGCGTAATCGACGCACGATGCTGCGGAGCTCGTCGAGGCTGGCGCGCACCGCCTCCTGCGTCCCGGCGAGTTCGCTCTTGATCTCCGTCGGCGCGAGATCGACAGCGCGTTTGAGCATCAGCAAGGCGACCGTGAGGGTCTGCCCGATCTCGTCGTGCAGTTCGCGGGCAATGCGCTGACGCTCGTTCTCCTGGGCGGCCAGCGCGGTCGCGCCCGCCGTCGTCCGCTCAAATTTCAGCAACGGGGCCAGGCTCGACCGCAGCAGCAGCGCATTCGCCGTCAGCATCACCGCCAGCCCGACGACCAGGACCGGTATCTCGGTCAGCTTGATGCGCGATGACACCGACGCGGGAGACAGCGCCAAAATCAACGTCCCGGCGACGAAGATCAGTCCGTTGATCAGGAAGACACGCCGAAACAGCGCGGCCGCCGGAGTGCGCGCCCGACTCATAGCCCCAGGGTGACAAGTCATACCGAGGTTTGTCCATACAGGCCACATCTCGCCCGAATGGGGGTCAGACCCGATGGTGTGCCACTTCTCCCCCGCCCAGACTGACCCTCAACATGCACGGTCAGTCGACGAAATGACCGGAGGACGAGGACGATGACGCTTACCGCAGACACCGCCGGCACCCATTGGAACGAACTCATGCAAGCACATGAAATCGCCGTGACCCCACCGACGGTGCGGATGGATGACCCGGTGTCCAAGGCCGTACAGCTGATGGTGGTCAACCGGCTACCTGGCCTCGTCGTGGTCGACGAGTCCGACCGTCCGGTTGCCGTGCTGCCCGGGACCCAAGTCCTGCGACTGACGATCCCCGAGTCCTACCGCGACGATCCGGCGCTCGTGCGGACCGTCGACGAGATCCACGCCGACCTGTTCTGGCACGGTCCGGGCCGACTGACCGTGGGCGACTGCCTTCCCACCCCGGTCGCCAAACCCGTGACGGTGGCCCCGGACGCCACCCTCCTCGAGATCGCCACCGTGATGGCCAACAAACGGAGTCCGCTGATCGCGGTCGTCGACCGTGGGGGAAAGCTGGTCGGTGCGGTGACGCTCGAGCGGCTACTCACGAGCCTGGCCGTGGCCGGCCCCAACGACTGATCCACCGGCCCCGTGCTGGCTCCTCTTCTGGCGCTGGCGATATTTGTCGTCGCCTTCTGGTTTCTGGCGACCGAGCGTGCGAACAAGGTTAAAACCGTCCTGGTCGCCGCAGGCCTGATGACGCTGCTCGGCCTGACCCCCGGCGTGCAGATCTTCTACTCCGAGCACGAGGGCATCGACTGGAACGTCATCTTCCTGCTGCTCGGCATGATGGTCATCGTCGGCGTCATCAAGCAGACGGGGCTTTTCGATTTCCTCGCGATCTGGGCCGCAAAACGCTCCAAGGGCAAGCCGTTTCGGCTCATGGTGATGCTGATGGTCATCACCGGCGTAGCCTCACCGGTACTCGACAACGTCACGATCATCATGCTCGTCGCACCGGTCACGCTTGTCATCTGCGACCGGCTGGAGATCGCGCCGCAGCCGTTCCTGATCGCCGAAGTGCTGGCGTCCAACATCGGCGGGGCCGCAACACTCATCGGCGATCCGCCCAACATCATCATCGGCAGCCGGGCCGGCCTGACGTTCAACGACTTTCTGGTGAATATGGCGCCGATTGTGCTCGTGATCTTCGCGCTGTTCGTCCTCTTCACAAAGTTTCTGTTCCGAAACGATCTGCGCGCCAACCATATGCGCCTCGACAAGGTGATGGCGCTGCAGGAACGGCGAGCGATCAAGGACACCGGCCTGCTTCTGCGGTCGATGGCGGTGTTGGTGCTGGTGATCGTCGGCTTCAGCCTGCACTCGGTGCTGCATGTGGCGCCATCCATCGTCGCACTGCTGGGTGCGGGCACGATGCTGTTGGTCACCAACGTCGACGTGGCCGAGGTGCTGCCCGAGGTGGAATGGCCGACGCTGGTGTTCTTCATGGGCCTGTTCGCTATGGTCTCGGGCCTGGTGCACACCGGTGTGATCGGGTGGCTCGGCGACGCTGCGGTCAACCTGTTCGGCGACGACTTCTTCCTCGCCGCAACGGGTTTGCTGTTCGGATCCGCCATTCTCGGCGCGTTCGTCGACAACATTCCGTATACGGCGACGATGACTCCGGTGGTCGAGGACATGGCCGCGCAGGCACCGGACGCCGACACCGGCCGAGCTTTGTGGTGGGCGTTCGCGCTCGGTGCATGCTTCTCGGGTAACGGCACCGCTATCGCCGCCAGCGCCAACGTCGTCGCCATCGGTATTGCGCAGCGGGCCGGTCACGCGATCAGCTTTTGGCGATTCACCCGCTACGGCATTGTTGTGACGCTGCTTTCGACCGCGATCGCTTGGGTCTATGTGTGGCTGCGCTACTTCTGATGCATCCAGTTATCCACTGCCGCAACACATTCGGCGGCGCTCGGGACCCGCTCGTCGGCCCAGGCCACGTAGCTGTCGGGCCGCACCAGAACAGCGGCGGAAAGCTCCGGATGCCTGCCGACGACGTGCACGAGGTCGGAGCGGCCGGTGTCCACCGGCGTCGCCGTGATCAACACGAACTTCCCCGCGCGCAACAATTCGTAGACGCGCTCGCCGCTGCAGTCGACGTCGGGCATCCGGCGGCCCACCAACGCGTGGTCGCCGCGCTTGCGCGGGTAGGCGATTCCGATACCGCTGAGGAACTCGCGCATCAGTCGCCTGGTCTTGGGCACCCGGGTCAGCGTTCCGATGACGATAGTGCGTGCGATGCGTTGCACTTTCGAGCGTCCGAGCACCACCTGGTTGAAGGCGTCGGTCGTGCGAAGCACCGCCGCGCCGACCGGATGCCGCTCGGCTTCGTACGTATCCAACAACCACGTCGGCGCCGATCCATTGACCGCGGCCGCCAGCTTCCAGCCCAGGTTCATCGCATCGCCGATGCCGGTGTTCATGCCCTGGCCGCCGAGCGGCGAATGCACATGGGCGGCGTCACCTGCGATGAACACCCGGCCCGACCGGTAGTGCCGCGCCTGTCTGCGTTCGGACAGAAACCGCGAACTCCACCTCATCTCGGTCATGCCGTAGTCCTCACCGGCGATGCGGACGAACGAATCGCGGATCTCGTCCAGCGTCACCGGTTCGGTCAGCGGCGCCTGTTCACGCAACCGGTCCCATGCGATGGCGCGGAACCAGCCATCGCCGAACGGGATCATCAGGACGACACCACGCTCGTTGGTCACCCCGGTCAGGGTGTCGGACGGTGCGCGCGCCAACGCGACGTCGGCCAGCAGGATGTGCGTCTCGTACTGCTTGCCTGCGAAGTCGATGCCGACCTGAGCGCGGACGGTGCTGTGGGCACCGTCGCAGCCGACCACGTATTTCGCGCGGATCGACGTCCCGTCGGCACACGCGACCGTGACACCACCGTCGTCCTGGGTCAGCCCGATCACTTCAGCTCCGCGCACGACGGGGACACCGAGTTCGCCGACGCGGGTCTCGAGCACGTGCTCGGTGCCGCTCTGCGGGACGATCAACAGCATCGCGTACCTGCCGGGCAGCTCCCGCAGGTCGACCGTCGTACCGCCGGGCGGAGCGAGCTCGAACACCTGCACCCCGCGTGGCACCAGAGCCTCGGCCATCCCGCGCGCGTCGAGCAGTTCCAGGGTGCGAGCGTGCACGGCGAAGGCCCTGGTGATGTTCGGTGCCGAGGCGCGTTCCTCGAGCACCCGGACCGCCACGCCTGCAAGGGCGAGTTCGCAGGCCAGCATCAGACCGGTAGGCCCAGCGCCGACCACTACCACATCGGCTGTGTCCATGACGCCGGATGGTAGCTGCATCGGCCCACGTAGACTGGCGATAAGTCCAGAGCCCTAACCCGGCTGACACCCCGCTATCTGCCCTTCGCCGACGGCTCACCGCCGACCTACGACAGAAACGGAGTGCCCTTGCTCGCCATCCTCATCGCCCACGCGGTCGCAACCGCTCTGGCTCCCCTGCTCGTGTACCGCTGGGGACGGATGGCGTTCTACCCATTGGCATTGGTGCCGCTGGGTTCACTGGTCTGGGTTGCGGCCAATTGGCCCGCTCCCGGGGGAGCATCCACGGTCGACGTGCCATGGGTGCCCGAGTTGTCGATGAACTTCAATCTTCGGTTTGATTCGCTCGCGGCGATCATGAGCGTTTTGGTGCTGGCCATCGGCGCCCTCGTCCTCTTTTACTGCGCCGACTATTTCCAGCACCACGACGGACACACCGAGAAGCGGCTACCGAGCTTCGCCGCCGAGTTGGTCGCTTTCTCCGGCGCCATGTTCGGCCTGGTGACCAGCGACAACATGCTGCTGCTCTATGTGTTCTGGGAGCTGACCACGGTGTTGTCCTTCCTGCTGGTCGGTCATTACGCCGAGCGCGCCACGAGCCGCCGCGCCGCCACCCAGGCGTTGTTGGTCACGACGTTCGGCGGGTTGGCGATGCTCGTCGGCATCATCGTGCTCGGCAACATGGCCGGCACCTACCTGCTCTCCGAGCTGATCGCGTCACCGCCCACAGGCATCGCCGCTTCCGTCGGTGTGGTGCTCGTCCTGGTCGGGGCGCTGTCCAAATCGGCGATCGTGCCCATGCACTTCTGGCTGCCGGGAGCGATGGCCGCCCCGACACCGGTCAGTGCGTATCTCCACGCCGCGGCGATGGTCAAGGCCGGCGTCTATCTGTTGGCGCGCATGACGCCCGGCTTCGCGGATTCTCCGCCGTGGCGGCCCATCGTGATCACCCTCGGCATCCTGACGATGTTGATGGCGGGCTGGCGGGCGGTGCGGGAGTACGACCTCAAGTTGATCCTCGCGTTCGGCACCGTGAGCCAGCTCGGGCTGATCACCGTCATGGTGGGCTCCGGCGGTAGCGACATGATGCTCGCCGGGCTGGCGATGCTGGTCGCGCACGCGATGTTCAAGGCGTCGCTGTTCATGGTCGTCGGCGTCATCGACCACGCCACCGGTACCCGTGACATTCGCAGGCTGGCATGGCTCGGCGCCCGCAGCAGGAGCCTTCTGATCATCGCGATCGGAGCGACGGCAAGCATGGCGGCGCTGCCACCGTTTTTCGGCTTCGTCGCCAAGGAGGCCGACCTCGAAACAGTGCTGCACAGCCCGGTTCTCGGCTCGGCCGCACCGTTCGTCCTCGCTGGCATCGTGCTCGGTTCGGTGTTCACCACCATCTACAGCCTGCGTTTCCTGGTGGGCGCCTTCGGCCGCAAGGGACGACCGGAGCCCAGCACTCGGGTGGCCGAAATGCACCGCCCCGAAGTCGCTTTCATGTTGCCGCCCGCGCTTCTCGCGGCCGCAGGCCTGCTGTTCGGACTGTGGCCGACGCACCTCGACACCGTACTGGACAGCTACGCGGAGACGGTCCCCGGCGGCGCGGACTACGACCTCGCGCTGTGGCACGGACTCGGACTGCCGCTGCTGTTGTCGGTTCTCGTCCTCGCGGTCGGCAGCGCGGCATTCTTCGGGCGGTCGCGCCTGCGTCGCGTTCGCGTTGTGCGCGAACCGCTCGGCAACGCCGACCGGATCTACGATGCGGCCGTCCGCGGCCTGGACGTTCTGTCGGTCCAGCTGACCGCGGTGACGCAGCGCGGTTCGATTCCGGCGACGCAGTCCGTCATCCTGTCGACGCTGGTCCTCGTCCCCGTCGCGGCGTTGGCGATGGGCGCCCGGGATCGACCGGACTTCTTGTTGTGGGGTTCACCCGTTCAGCTCGTGGTCGGGTTGATCGTGCTGGCGGCCGCGCTCGGTGCGACCATGCTGCGCAACCGGCTCGCGGCCGTGCTCTTGGTCGGGGTCACCGGCTACGGCTGTGGCGCGATCTTCGCGTTCCATGGCGCACCCGATCTGGCGCTGACGCAGTTCTTGGTCGAAACGCTGATGCTGGTCATCTTCGTCCTGGTGCTGCGCACACTGCCCGCCGAGGCGGACCGCACGCACATCAACCGGTTCCGGGTGGCGCGAGCAGCACTCGCGATCGCCGTCGGCGGGACGGTCACCACGCTGGCCGTCTTCGCGATGGCCGCCCGCACCGGTACGCCGATCGCCGACTTGCTCCCCGACGCAGCGTACTTCCGTGGACACGGCGCCAACACCGTCAACGTGCTGCTCGTCGACATCCGCGCGTGGGACACCATGGGTGAGATCATGGTGCTGCTGGTTGCCGCGACCGGTGTGGCGTCGATGGTGTTCCGGCACAGGCGGTTCGGGACGGCCCCGAGGGTCTCCGACGCCGGCCAGCCCGACATCGGACGCCTGCCCATGACGACGCACAGCCCGGCGGCAGGCGACATCACGTGGCTGAGGGGCAGCGAGTTGCGCGACCCCCGACACCGTTCGTTGGTCCTCGAGGTCGCGACGCGCATCATCTTCCCGCTCATGATGGTGCTGTCGGCGTACTTCTTCTTCGCCGGCCACAACACTCCCGGCGGGGGCTTCGCGGGAGGGCTGACCGCGGGGCTCGCGCTGGTGCTGCGGTATCTCGCCGGCGGACGCTATGAACTGGGTGAGACGCTGCCCTTGGACGCGGGCAAGATCCTGGGCAGCGGGCTGCTGCTGTCCGCGGGAACCGCGGTGACCTCACTGCTGGTGGGTGCGCCGGTGTTGTCGTCGGCGCTGATCGAGTTCGACGTGCCCGTGCTCGGAACGGTCAAGTTCGTCACGGCGCTGTTCTTCGATCTCGGGGTCTACCTCATCGTCGTCGGACTCGTGCTCGATGTGCTGCGCAGCCTGGGTGCCCGCATCGACGTGGAGATGGGCCAGCAGCGCGGGGCGGTGAACTCGGCATGAGCACCTACCTCGTCCCGCTCATCATGATCGGCGGCCTCACCAGCGCGGGTGTCTACCTGCTTCTGGAACGCAACCTGACGCGGATGCTGTTGGGGCTGTTGTTGATCAGCAACGCCATCAATCTGCTGATCCTCACCGTCGGCGGCCCGTCGGGTAACCCGCCGATCCGTGGCCGAACCAGCGAAGGCCAGACCACCACCGCAGATCCGTTGGCGCAGGGCATGATTCTGACGGCCATCGTCATCACATTTGGTATCGCCGCGTTCGTGCTGGCGATGACGTACCGGTCGTACCGACTGACCACCGAAGAGGAAGTCGGTGACGATCCAGAGGATGCAAGGGTCTCGGAGATCGCCGCCAAGGACGCCGTGACCATCGAAGAGGATCGGCTACGCGCAGATGCGGCCCGCGACACCGACGAGCCCGACGAGTTGGACGCGCTACCCGGATATGAGGGCTCGCGATGACAGCCGAGCGAGTAGCGAAGGCGGATCGCCCATGACAGCCGAGCGAGTAGCGAAGGCGGATCGCGCATGACACTGCCCGCGGTGTTGACGCCGTTGCCGGTGCTGATCCCGACACTTGCCGCCGCCGTGACGATGTTCGCCGGCCGCAGGCCACGACTGCAACGAGTCATCGCCCTCGGCGCGCTGTCGGTGGTCGTCGTCGTATGCGCTCTGCTGCTGTACCTCGCCGATCGCGACGGAACGCTGGCCCTTCAGGTCGGCGGTTGGGGGCCCTCGGAGCCCGGGATGGGACCGCTCGGCATCACCCTCGTGGTGGACCGATTGTCGGCGCTGATGCTTCTGGTGTCGTCGATAGTGCTGCTGGCCGTGGTGTTCTACGCCATCGGTCAGGGCATCCGAGACGGCGACGACCGCCAACCGGTGTCGATCTTCCTGCCGACCTACCTGGTGCTGTCGGCAGGCGTCTGCATCGCATTCCTGGCCGGCGACCTCTTCAACCTGTTCGTCGGATTCGAGGTGCTGCTGTCGGCCAGCTTCGTGCTGCTGACCATCGGTGGCAGCAAGGACCGTGTGCGCGCGGGCATCTCGTACGTCATGGTGTCGATGGTGTCCTCGCTGGTGTTCCTGTTCGGCATCGCGCTCGTCTACGCGGCGACCGGCACGTTGAACATGGCCGAGTTGGCGTTGCGACTCGAGGGCGTCTCGTCGGGCACCCGCACGGCCTTGTTCGCGGTGCTGCTCGTGGGGTTCGGCATCAAGGCCGCCGTCTTCCCCCTTTCCGCGTGGTTGCCCGACTCCTACCCGACCGCGCCCGCACCTGTGACGGCGGTGTTCGCCGGCCTGCTGACGAAAGTGGGTGTCTACGCGATCATCCGGGCACATTCGTTGCTGTTCCCCGTCGGTGGCCTGGATCCGCTGCTGCTCGTGGCGGCACTGCTGACCATGCTCGTCGGTATCCTCGGTGCGATCGCGCAGAGCGATATCAAGAGACTCTTGTCGTTCACTCTGGTCAGCCACATCGGCTACATGGTTTTCGGTATCGCACTGTCCAACGAGCTCGGCATGTCCGGTGCCATCTACTACGTGGCCCACCACATCGTGGTGCAGACGACGTTGTTTCTCGTCGTCGGGCTGATCGAACGTCAGGCCGGCGCGTCCACGCTGCAACGTCTCGGCGGGCTGGCCGCCGCCAGCCCCATCCTCGCGTTCGTATTCGTGGTGCCCGCCCTCAATCTCGGTGGCATTCCGCCGTTTTCCGGGTTCATCGGCAAGGTCGCGCTGCTGGAGGCGGGCGCCGAGAACGGCTCGGTCCTGGCGTGGACTCTGGTCGGCGGCGGCGTGGTCACCAGCCTGCTGACGCTGTACGTGATCACCCGGGTGTGGACGAAGGCCTTCTGGCGGTCGCGCGAGGATGCCCCGGAAGGACATCTGTCGGCGGCCGCACCAGCGGCGCTGCTCGACGATTCCGAGGATGTTAACTTCTTGAAGCGCGACGACGTGGGCAGGATGCCGGTGGGCATGCTGCTGCCGACGGGAGCGCTGATCGCGGTAGGGCTCTCCATGACGATTCTCGCCGGGCCGTTCTTCGCCTATTGCGAACGCGCCGCCGAAGAGGTCCTCGACCCCGGCCAGTACATCTCGGCGGTGATGGGCAGATGAGAAACATCGTGCTCCGCGTCTGGGTGGTGTGCTGGCTGATCTTGGTGTGGATTCTGTTGTGGGGCACGTTCTCTGCGGCCAATGTCCTCTCCGGCCTGCTCGTCGCGCTGGTCATCACGCTCCTGCTGCCGCTGCCCGCGGTGCCCGTCGAGGGCAGGGTGCACCCGCTGTCGCTGCTTCGGCTGCTAGTCACCGTCGGCTACTACCTGGTGCTGTCGTCGGTGCAGATCGCGTTCCTGGCCATCAGGCCCGGGCCGCCACCGCTGTCAGCGGTGCTGCGTGCCCATCTGGCGGTCAAGTCCGATCTCGTGCTCGCATTGGCCGTCAACATCTTCAACCTGATTCCCGGTTCGATCGTGCTGGAGATCGACCAGAGCAGGCGCATGCTCTACATGCACGTGATCGATGTCGGCAATGAACGCGCCGTCGCCCGCTTCTACGTCCAGGTCGCCCGGGTGGAGCGGCTGCTCGTGCGGGCGTTCGAGCGCGAAACCGACTGGCGGCCTTCACCGGACAAGGAGAGCGCATGAATTATGTCTGGATTGCCGCGGCGGTGATGCTGACGGCCGCGGCCGGCGTCACGATGATCCGGTTACTCGCAGGCCCCAGCACACTCGATCGGCTGGTGGCGCTGGACACCCTCGTCGCCGTGACGATGTGCGGCATCGGCACCTGGGCTGCGTTCAGCCTCGACACGACGGTGACGTACGGCATGGCCGCGTTGGCGTTGATCACTTTCGTCGGCTCGGTGAGCGTCGCCAGATTCCGTGTGCCGGACATCGACAACTCAGGCATCACAAGGGGAGAACGATGAACGTGCTCGACGTCGCGGTCGCGGTGCTCATCCTCGGCGGCTCCGCGCTGGCACTGACCGCGGCCATGGGTGTGGTCCGCTTCCCGGACACGCTGACGCGCATGCACGCGGCATCCAAACCGCAGGTGCTCGGACTGCTGTTGGTGCTCGCCGGCGCGGCGATCCGGCTGAGCGGCAACATCGATGTCGGCATGCTCGTCCTCACCGGCTTGTTCACCGTGATCACCGCACCGGTGGTGGCCAACCGGGTCGGCCAGCTGGCCTACCGCGAGCAGAACGTTCGCGACGACCTGCTGACCAAGGACGAGCTGTACGAGTTCGCCGAACCCGAGAATGGTGGCAATGGCAAGAACTGACGACGACGGCTCGGGCATCACCGAGAGTGTCGGCGCCACCGCGCTCGGGGCGGCGTGGGCCCGTGCGCAGGAAGCGTCCGCGAGCTGTCCGCTGTTCACCGACTCGTACGCCCAACGCTTCGTCGATGCCGCGATGGCCCGCGGCTGGCAGCTGCCGCCGTCGCACATCGTCGAACGGAACCGGGCGATCTCGAATTACGCCGCCTCGCGCACCAAGTGGTTTGACGACTTCTTCATCGCCGCCAATGCACACGGCGTCGTGCAGGCCGTCATCCTCGCGGCGGGTCTCGATGCCAGGGCGTGGCGGCTGCCGTGGGCGAACGACAGCGTCGTATTCGAGATCGATCAGCCGAAGGTGCTCGCCTTCAAGGCCGAAACGCTGACCGACGATCGACCGGCCGCCCGCTACGTCCCTGTGCCGATCGACCTGCGCCAGGATTGGCCGAAAGCCCTGCGCGACGCGGGTTTCGACCCGCAGGAACCGACCGCGTGGATTGCCGAGGGCCTGCTGCCCCACCTGCCCGCCGAGGGCCAGGACGTGTTGTTCGAGCGCATCCACGAACTCAGTGCGCCAGGCAGCCGGATCGGCGTCGAATCGTTCGGCGCCGGGTTCTTCGATCCCGAATATCTGGCCAACCGCCAGGAACAGGACCGCGCCGACGTCGCCGACTGGCTGATGGATCACGGCTGGCGGGTGTCGTCGGAGGAAGCCGACGCCCTGATGCTGCGTTATCGCCGCCCGCCCACGGAGGACATCACGCCGCGCACCACGTTCGTCGAGGGCGTGCGGGGCTAGCCGAAACCTACTCGGAGAGCTGAAATTCGACCATTGCGGCGACGGTGTCCACGGCTTCGCTGAGCGCGGCTACCCGCGCAGCGGCAGTGGGCGCGGCCAGTACGGCGTACCGGTCGGCCTGCCCCATGGGCAGACGGGATGCCAACGCGTACAGCCACATTGCGACATCCCCCGACGCGTCCGCGCCGGCGACGATGTCCCGCGCCACCACCTGTGCTCCACGCGCCTGGGCGATCCGCTCGAACAGCGCGACCATGCGGTCCTCGATGTCCCTGATCGCGTCCACGTCTACGGCGTCACCCGGTTCGTCGGGCCACTCCTCCACGGCCGCGCGCGGGTACGGGTTGTCCGGCTGCCACTCCACCACCCGAATCCGCTCGGCCATCACACACCGCAAGCGATAGCGGCCCTCCCCTAGGTCGGCGGCCTCCGCGATGCGTGCCATCGCGCCGACGTCGCTGCGCATGTCACCGCCGCCCACCTCGCGGCCCGCCGAGATCAACACCACGCCGAACGCCGGAGCTTCAGGCTGAGCCAGGCAGTCCGAAACCAATGCTGCGTAACGCGGTTCGAAAATCCGCAACGGTAGTTCCTCGCCGGGCAGCATCGCCACCTGCAGCGGAAACATGGGCGTGACGAGCATCCTCAGATGTCCAATTCGGCGACCAGCGCGTCGACCACCGCACGCAGGTCGCCGTCGTGCTCCTCGGCGACCCGCCGTTGCCGTTGATAAGACCCGCCCGAGGTGCAGATGTCGGAGACCAGCCGGAGTTCGTCGGCGCAGTTCAACGACGCAGCGACCGGCTCGAGTCGATTGAGCAGGTCGTCGAGATCGTCGGTCACCAGACGCTCGTTGCTGTCTTCGTCGAGGATGATCACCGCGTCCAGGCCGTAACGGGCTGCGCGCCACTTGTTTTCCTGTACGTGCCACGGCGGCATCGTGGGCAGCCGCTCGCCCGCGTCCAGACGATGGTCGAGGTCGACGACCAGACAGTGAGTCAACGCCACCAGCGCGCTCAACTCACGGATGTTGGAAACCCCGTCGAAGACCCGCACCTCCACCGTTCCGATGTGCGGCGAGGGCCGGATGTCCCAACGGATCTCGTTCATGTGGTCGATGATGCCGGTCTTCTTCTGATCGTGAACGAAGCCTTCCCACTCCCGCCACGTCTGAAAGTGAAATGGCAGTCCGGCCGTCGGCAACTGCTGGAACATCATCGCGCGGTTGGACGCGTAGCCGGTGTCCTCACCATCCCAGAACGGCGACGATGCGGAAAGCGCCAACAGATGCGGGTAGTGGTTGAGCAGTGAGGTGTTGATCGCCATCACCTTGTGCGCCGACGAGATGCCCACGTGCACATGGACGCCCCAGATCAGCATCTGGCGACCCCACCATTGCGTGCGCTTGATCAGCTCTGCGTAGCGGGGCGCATCGGTCAGGCTCTCGGAGGTCCATTGGGCGAACGGATGCGTACCCGCGCAGAACAGCTCCATGTTGCGATCACGGACGATCTTGCGTGCGGTCCGCAGCGTCGACCGCAGGTCGTCCATCGCCTCGGGGACGGAATCGCAGATGCCGGTCACGACCTCTACGGTGTTGCGCAGCAGTTCTTTGTGGACCCGAGGGTTGTTCTCCCCGAGCTCCTCGATCACCTCGGTCGCGACGTTGCTCACGTCCCGGGTTTCGGCGTCGACGAGTGCGAACTCCCACTCCACTCCCAGCGTCGGCCGGGGTGAGGCGACGAAATCGATGTGGCGGTTAGCTGGCGCCGATGACACCGCAGGCCACGCGCTTTCCGGCATCGCCGGTTGCCAGGGTGGTCTCGTCCGGCGGAGGCGCTCCGTTGACCTGCTGGTAACGCTCCGGCGGGATGTTGGCGAAGTTGTCGGCCTTCTCGTGAATGATGATCGCGGTCTTGGCCTCACCCGTCAGGTCCGCCGCGGTGAACGCGTCGGTGGTCGTCACCAACAACGCCGAGCCGTCCTCGCGAACCTGCAACGACGAGAGGTCGCCGCTCGCGGGGTGTCCGCTGTGTCCGGCCACCTGCAAATGTCCACCGGCCGAGTTGAAGTCGCCCGGCGCACCGCCGGTGGGCGCGACCGAGTTCGCCTCGCACTTGCCGACCGAGTGGATGTGCAGTCCGTGGAAGCCGGGCGCGAGTTCGCCGGCCTCAGTGGTCTGAACCGTGACGGTCGCGTAGTTGCCCGAGAACGCGATCTCGGCCGTGGCGACCGTCGTCCCGTTCGGGAGTTTCAGTTCGGTCTTCAGCGTCTCGCCGCTGGCGGCCTCACCCTCGCCTCCTCCGTGGCCACCGCCCTGCTCACCTGGCGCTGCAGACGGTGCCGGCGAGCCGGTCCACACCGACGGCGTGGTACCCGGCGTGGTTGCGGGTTGTTCGGGGGCGCTGCATGCGCTCAACACGAGGGCGGGGATGGCGAAGCCTGCTGCAACAGCGACGTTCTTGAGCATGTGCAAGAGCCTAGCCGGTCACCACCACGAGCACGCCCGGCGGCTGCTCGGCCAATTCGGGCAGTCGCGGTTCGACCGGCGCGTCCAACAATCTGCCGACTTCCTCGGCGGCGTCCCGCTCCCCTGGGGCGTCGGTGAAGTACACGGTGTTGACTGTCACGTCGGGCAGCTCGAGGTTGCCGGTCTCGGCGACGGTCCAGCCGCCCTCACGCAACCGGTTGGCGGTGCCCTCCGCAGCACCCTGCACTGTCGAGATGTTGAACACCCGGACCTCGGGCTTGGCCGGTTCCGGTGACTCTGTCGGACTGGCGGTGGTGACGGTCGGCGTGCTCGTCGCGATGGGCGACTGTTCGCCGTCGTCGTCTCCTGAACCCATCGCCTGGAATCCCACCAGGAGAAACACGACGCCGAGGAACAGCAGCACCATCACCATGGCACGCAGGGGTAGGCCAGAGGAGTTCTGCTGATTCATTGCGTTCACTGTATCCAGCCGGACAAGCAGGTCGGCGAATGCCCTTACGGCCTCAGGTGACGTCGAAGCCCAGCCGTCGCGCCGCCCGCGCCTTCTGCCGGCTCGCCCGCAACCGCCGCAGCCGTTTGACCAGCATCGGATCGGCTGCGAGCGCCTCGGGGCGGTCTACCAGCGCGTTGAGCACCTGGTAATAGCGGGTGGCCGACATGGAGAACAGTTCTTTGATCGCGTCTTCCTTGGAACCCGCGTATTTCCACCACTGACGTTCGAACGCCAGGATGTCGTGTTCGCGCCGGGTCAGCCCATCGGCCAGCGCAGGGTCGTTTCCGGATTGCTCAGTCCGCGCGATTGCGCCGTCCATCTCGCTCCTGGACCCTTCCAACATTCGAAATGACATCGCTGTGGTTCGGCGCTCATTCAACCACGGGTTTGCAAGCTGAGGCGTCCGACATGCCCGCGAGTCGGGCGATAAGGATTGCCGACTTAAGCTGTTCCGCGTGGCTGTTGTACCGATACGCATCGTAGGAGATCCCGTCCTACACACCGCGACCGAGCCCATACCCGTCGGTGAGGACGGTTCGCTGCCGGCGGATCTCGCGGACCTGATCGCCGATCTGTACGACACGATGGCGGCAGCCAACGGTGTCGGGCTCGCGGCGAATCAGATCGGCGTGGCCAAGCGCGTGTTCGTCTACGACTGCGCCGACGAACGCGGCAGGGTCACACGGCGCAAAGGTGTGGTCGTCAATCCTGTCCTCGAGACGTCCGAGATTCCGGAGACGATGCCCGACCCGGACAACGACGACGAGGGCTGCCTATCGGTGCCCGGCGAATCGTTTCCGACCGGGCGCGCGGACTGGGCGCGGGTGACGGGCCTGGACGCCGACGGCACGCCGATCACGCTTGAGGGCACCGGTCTGTTCGCGCGGATGCTGCAGCACGAGACGGGCCACCTCGACGGTTTCCTGTATCTGGACCGCCTGGTCGGCAGGCACGCGCGCAGCGCCAAACGCTCGGTGAAGTCGCACGGCTGGGGCGTGCCAGGACTGACGTGGACGCCCGGCGAGGATCCCGACCCCTTCGGTCACTGATGCAGATCCCGCCGATGGGTACGCGGGTGATGATTCGTCACCGCCTGCCCGCCGGGTCGGTGCCACCGCTGACGGACGTGATCGGTCACCTGGTGCAGACCGGGCCCACGCTGCAGGTGCGCACAAAGCGCGGAGACGTCGTGGCCGTGGCGGTTGACGACGTCGTGGTGATCAAGGCGCTGGCCGACGCGCCGGTGCGCACGGCCGACATTCGCAACCTCGAGCACGCGGCGGCGCTGGCCTGGCCGGGCGTCGAGCAGCAGTGGGTGGACGGATGGTTCTGCCGCTACGGGCACGGCAGCACGAGGCGCGCCAATTCGGCGGTCCCATTGGACTTTTCCGTTGGCACCGACATAAGTGCGATCACCGAGTGGTATGCGGCTCGGACGGCGGCGTCGTTGGTGAGCGTGCCGGACCGGCTTTTTCGTGTTCCGCCGCAGGCGTCGACCGAGGCCGAGAACCTCGTCATGACATGCGATATCGAGCCGGGCGAAGGCGTTGGCGCGGTGCGGCTGGCGCCACAACCGGATGACGAGTGGATGCGCATCTATGACCGCGACGTACCCATCGACGTGCTGAACGCGGTGATCGGTGGCTCGGTGATCTTCGCGACGCTCGCGGGTGCAGCGGTGGCGCGGGCCGCGGTGACCGAGGCACCCGACCGTACTCGCTGGCTGGGTTTGTCTGCATTGCAGGTGGCTCCCGATCAACGCAGGCACGGCCATGCGCGGAGACTGTGTAGCGCGCTGCTCGGCTGGGGTGCAGACCACGGCGCCACCCGCGCCTACACCCAGGTCCTCGACGACAATGCCTCCGCGATAGCGCTTTTCGAGTCGCTACGGTTCGCGCTGCACCACCGCTCGCGCTATTGGCGGATCGACAACCGCTAGCGGACCCTGACAACTAGGCTCGAGCCCATGCGTTTGGCCACGTGGAACGTCAACTCGATCCGCGCTCGTGTCGATCGGGTGGCGGACTGGCTAGAGCGTGCCGACGTCGACGTCCTGGCGATGCAGGAGACCAAGTGCTCCGACGAGCAATTCCCCACCATGCCATTTCTGGCCGCCGGTTACGACGTGGTGCACTGCGGGTTCAACCAGTGGAACGGCGTCGCGATCGCGTCCCGGGTCGGTATCGATGACGTCCAGGTCGGCTTCGACGGGCAGCCGACGTGGAGCGACAAGCCGGAGGTCGAGGCCGCGGCGGAGGCGCGTGCGCTGGGTGCGACGTGCAACGGGGTGCGGGTGTGGAGCCTGTACGTGCCCAACGGCCGCTTCGTCGGCTCACCGCACTACGCTTACAAGCTGGAATGGCTTGCCGCGCTGCGCAGTACGGCACAGCAGTGGCTCACCGACGACCCGTCGGCACAGATCGCGATGGTCGGTGACTGGAACATCGCGCCGACCGATGAGGACGTGTGGAGCGTGGAGGCCTACGCCGGCAGCACCCACGTCACCGAGCCGGAGCGATCGGCCTTCGACGCCATCCTCGACGCTCAGTTCAGTGACGTGGTCCGGCCTTTCACCCCCGGACCCGCCGTATACACCTACTGGGACTACACGCAGCTGCGGTTCCCGAAGAACCGCGGTATGCGCATAGACTTCATTCTCGGATCACCGGCGCTGGCCCAACGTGTGAGCCACGCCGAGATCGTCCGCGAGGAGCGAAAAGGTAAGTCCCCCAGCGATCATGCTCCTGTGTTGGTCGATCTGGCGTGAGCAACTAGGCAGAGATGTCGACGTTCTCCTCGTCGGCATAGCGGCCCGGGTTGAACAGCGACGCGACCATACCGACGACCATCATCGCCGCGGCCGCGACGAATACCACAACCAGGCCGGCGTGGAACGGTTCGATGATCAGGTGCGGAAAGAACGTCTGTCCGGTCAGCACGTCGGCATTCACGCCCGGCTGCTGTAACGCGTGGTAGGGCTCGAGCAGTTCGGCCATCGGGTTGTAGCCGAGGAACGCCGCGAACAGGCTCCCGACCGGCGGCAGGTTCGCCACCTCGTGCGCCACGGTTGCCGAGACGCCCTGCTCCTGCAGACCAGTGCTCAGCGCGCCCGGAAGCGTGTTGGCCAGCCCGATGATCATGAGTGAGAAGAAGATTCCGATCGACAGCGACGATCCGGCGTTGAAGAAGGTGGCCCGCACTCCCGATGCGGCTCCGCGCTCGGCCGCGGGCACGCTGGACATGATGGCCGCGGTGTTCGGCGCGGTGAAGATCCCACCACCGAGACCATTCACGAAGACCAGCAGCGCGAAAACCCAGTAGTCGAAGTTGACCGGGATCATCACCAGGGCGATGAACGAAACTGCCATCAGCGCCATCCCGCCGACCGTGAACAACCTGGCGCCATAGCGGTCCGCCAGTGTTCCGGCGAGTGGAGCCGCGACCAGGAAGCCGAACGTCGCGGGTAGCAGGTAGATGCCGGCCCACAACGGCGTCGACTCGAAGCTGTAGCCGTGCAACGGAAGCCAGATCCCCTGCAACCAGATGATGAGCATGAACTGCAGGCCACCACGTCCCACAGACGACATCAGGCCCGCGAGGTTGCCCATGCCGAACGATGTCGAACGGAACAGCCGAAGGTTCACCATCGGTTCCTCGAGCCGCAGCTCGACGAAGCAGAAGGCAACGAGCAGCAGCACACCGAAGAGAATCGAACCGAGCACCCACGGGTTGGTCCACCCCGTCGTCGAATTGCCGTAGGGCTGAATGCCATAGGTGATCCCGACGAGAAGTGCGGTCAACCCGACCCCGAAGGTCAACGTGCCCGCCCAGTCCAGCCGGCCCGGGGTCCGCACGCCGAGCTCACGCAGCGAGCGATAGCTCCAGATGGTACCGAGCAACCCGATCGGCACGCCTACCCAGAAGATCGCCTGCCAGTGAAACTCCGAGAGCACCCCTCCGATGAGCAGGCCGAGGAACGAACCTGCAACGGCGGCAACCATGTTCACGCCGAGTGCCATACCGCGCTGGTTGGACGGAAACGCATCTGTGAGGATCGCCGCCGACGACGCCATCAGCATCGCACCGCCGACGCCCTGGACAACGCGCCACGCGATCAGCCATACGGCGCCGCCGCCGAGATGAAAGGGATCGAACGACAACGCAATCGCCGCGACGGTGAAGACCGCGAATCCGAGGTTGTAGATGCGGACGCGGCCGTACATGTCGCCAAGCCGTCCGAAGAACACGACGAGCACCGCGGTCACCACCAGATAACCCATCAGCATCCAGAGCAGGTAACCGACGTTGGCGGGAGCCAACGGGTTCAATCCGATGCCGCGGAAGATCGCGGGTAGTGAGATCAGCACGATCGACGCGTTGATCGCCGCCAGCAGCATGCCCAGCGTGGTGTTGGACAGCACGATCCACTTGTAGAAAGGATGGTCGTGGTCCATGCGCGTACGTCGTAGCGAGGTCTCGCTCAACGCCTCGTCGGCCGGCGGGTTCGTCTTCTCGATATCGGTCGTCATCAATCTTCGCTTCACGTGTCCACGGCTATCGGCACAAAAAACATATATTAGCTATACAAAGCAACGCGGAGCAATTCCTATTCCCAGGCACGCACCGCCTGCGCTAGCGTGGCAGGAGTCCACACACGGGAGCGCACACCCAGTGCGCTGAGAGGACGGGTAGGCCCGTCGACCGTACGAACCTGACCGGGTAATGCCGGCGTAGGGAGATGCTGAAAGTGCTGCATTCCGACGTTCCCACCTCGACCCCAGCGGTGACCAGCGGGCCCATCGCGGGCAGTACCAAGGTCTACCGGGACCTCGACGGGATGCGAGTGCCGTTCCGCCGCGTGAACCTGACCAACGGCGAGCACTTCGACCTCTATGACACCTCGGGCCCGTACACCGACACCGACGCGGCGCTCGACCTGCACCGGGGACTGCCGCCGCGTCCCGGTGTGGTGTCAGACCGCGGCACCCAGCTGCAACGCGCCCGCGCAGGCGAGGTCACCGCCGAGATGGCGTTCATCGCCGCCCGCGAGGGGCTGGCACCCGAGTTGGTTCGTGCCGAAGTTGCACAGGGGCGCGCAGTCATCCCGGCCAACCACAACCATCCCGAGGCCGAACCGATGATCATCGGCAAGGCATTCGCGGTGAAAGTCAATGCGAACATTGGCAATTCGGCTGTCAGCAGCTCGATCGCCGATGAGGTCGACAAGATGGTGTGGGCCACCCGGTGGGGCGCCGACACGATCATGGACCTGTCCACCGGTCGCGACATCCACCTGACGCGGGAATGGATCCTGCGCAATTCGCCGGTGCCCGTGGGTACCGTGCCCATCTACCAAGCGCTGGAGAAGGTCAACGGCGATCCGGTGGCGCTGACGTGGGAGTGCTACCGCGACACCGTGATCGAACAGTGCGAGCAGGGTGTGGACTACATGACCGTGCACGCAGGCGTCCTGCTGCGTTACGTGCCGCTGACCGCCAACCGCGTGACGGGAATCGTGAGCCGGGGCGGCTCCATCATGGCCGCCTGGTGTCTTGCCCACCATCAGGAGTCGTTCCTCTACACCCACTTCGCCGAACTGTGCGAGATCCTGCAGCGCTACGACGTCACGTTCTCGCTCGGCGACGGATTACGGCCAGGCTCGATCGCCGACGCGAACGACGCCGCCCAGTTCGCCGAACTGCGCACGCTCGGAGAACTGACCAAGATCGCGAAATCTCATGGCGTGCAAGTGATGATCGAGGGTCCCGGTCACGTCCCGATGCACAAGATCGTCGAGAACGTCCGCCTCGAAGAAGAGCTGTGCGACGAAGCTCCGTTCTACACGTTGGGCCCGCTGACGACCGACATCGCACCGGCCTACGACCACATCACCTCGGCGATCGGCGCCGCGATGATCGCCCAAGCGGGTACTGCGATGCTCTGCTACGTGACGCCGAAGGAACACCTGGGACTACCGGACCGCAAGGACGTCAAGGACGGCGTGATCGCCTACAAGATCGCCGCGCATGCCGCGGATCTGGCGAAAGGACACCCCCGCGCGCAGGAACGGGACGACGCGCTCTCGCGTGCTCGGTTCGAGTTCCGCTGGCACGACCAGTTCGCGCTGTCGCTGGATCCGGACACGGCCCGCGAGTTTCACGACGAAACCCTTCCCGCTGAACCAGCGAAAACGGCGCACTTCTGTTCGATGTGCGGTCCGAAATTCTGCTCCATGCGCATCACGCAGGACATCCGCGACGCGATGGCCGAAAAGTCCAAGGAGTTCGCCGAACACGGCAACCAGGTCTATCTTCCACTGGCTTGACGTCCTCCCCTGTCTAAAGGCGGGGGATTCCAACCCGACCTACTACCTATGTGGCAGGAGAGCAAGGTTGAGGTTCACGGTTCGTCGACCGGCTAGCGCCGAGGTCTCCCCGGGCTGTCACCGCCCGTCCGGCGGCGATGTTGCGTGCAGCGTTCACATCGGCGTTACACGGCCCTGTGGTGCAAGCTGCGCACTCGAACACCGCTTGGTTCTTGCGGTTTTCGGGAGCGACGTGCCCGCACGCCGAGCATTGCTGCGATGTGTATGCGGCCGGGATCTGCTCCACCCGACCGAAAGCCTTATGTTGCAACCGCGCAGCGAGCAGCCCCCATCCGCTTCGACTGATGGCCCGGTTGAGGCCGCGCTTTTGTGTCACCCGCACACCGGGATGATCGACGGTGCCGCGCGCGCTGCGGGTCATCGCGCGCACGTTAAGGGCTTCGATGCGGATGGTGTCGAAGCGCCGCGCGATGTCCGTGGTGGTCTTTTCGATCCAGTCCTTGCGTCGGTCTCGCTCCCGCACTTTGAGCTTGGCGATGGCGCGCTTGGTGCGAGCGCGCCGGCGCGAGCCGCGCTCGGCGCGGGCTATGCGTTGCTGCAGCACCGTCAACCGCTTGGCCTCACTACCGCTCAGGCCCGGGGCACACAGCAGTTCTCCGGTCGACAATGCCGCCGACACCACCACGCCACGGTCGATACCCACCACGTTGCCCACGCCCGGACCCGCGATCGGATTGGGGACGTGGGCAAACGCGATATGCCAGCGGCCGGCCCGATCGAGGGTGACCCGGTAGGATCTCACACCTCCAGGTACAGACCGCGACCAGCGGAAGCGCACCCACCCGACTTTAGGTACCCATACCCGGCCGAACCGGCGATTCACACGCTCGACGTGACGCGATTTCACCGCGATCTGTCGAAACCCTTCGTGCACACCGGCTTTACGCCACGTCGGGCGACGGTGCGTTCCACGGAAGAAGTTGCCCATCGCCTCGGCAAAATCCCGCAGCGCCTGCTGCTGCACGGTCTGCGAACCCGCCGCCAACCAGTCGTGCTCAGCTCGGGCGGCCGTCAACTCAGCGCACTGCTCGTTATAGCCCGGCGCGCGGCGCCCGGGCTGCCAGTATTGTTGCTGCTCGACCGCCAGGTTCCACACATACCGCGCGTGACGACAATGCTCGGCCAGGAGCACCGCCTGCTCAGCGTTAGGAACCAAACGGTATCGCGACACACCAGCAACCTAGTGGCTACCACCGACAAGTCACCGAAAGGAGAGGCGGCGTTCCTTGCACCGGCTAAAGCCGCAGGTTTCCACGCCGCAACGAACCATGACAATGCCTCCACTGTCGACGGCACGGTTTCATACGCGACGAGCCGATGAGGCCGTACGAAACCGCCCACCTTCGACCACAGCAGGGACGACGTCATGAGTTTCCTTCCGCTCACGCCGCCGGGCCAGACCCCTCTTCGGGTCATGACGATCGCCGGGTCCGATTCCGGTGGCGGTGCGGGTATCCAGGCCGATATGCGGACGTTCGCGATGCTCGGCATGCACGGACTCGTCGCCGTGACCGCGGTGACCGTACAGAATTCTCTGGGGGTCAAAGGGTTTCACGAAATACCACTGGATGTCATCGCCGGCCAGATCGAAGCCGTGGCGTCCGACATCGGTGTTCAGGCCGCCAAGACCGGCATGCTGGCGTCCTCGGCGATCATCGACACCGTCGCTGACACCTGGCGCGCACAGGGCCTGGCCGGCGCCGTGCCGCTCGTCGTCGACCCGGTGTGCGCATCGATGCACGGCGATCCGCTGCTGCATCCCAGCGCACTGGACTCCCTCACGGGCCGGCTGTTCCCGCTGGCCACGTTGGTGACACCCAACCTCGACGAGGTGCGCCTGCTCGTCGACGTCGACGTCGTCGACGACGCGTCGCAGCGGGCGGCTGCGCATGCCCTGCATGCGCTCGGACCGCAGTGGGTGCTGGTGAAGGGCGGACACTTGAGGTCGTCGTCGCAGAGCCCTGATCTGCTGTTCGACGGAACCGACTTCTTCGAGTTCGACACCGCCCGCATCGACACCGGACACGACCACGGGGCGGGTGACACGTTGGCCGCCGCAATAGCGAGCGCGCTGGCCCACGGTTACACCGTGCCGGATGCGGTGGCGTTCGGAAAGCGTTGGGTCACTGAATGTCTGCGAGCGGCGTATCCGCTGGGTCAGGGCCATGGGCCGGTGTCTGCACTCTTCAGGCTCCACGGATGAACTTCGACGACATCGCGGGCATCGCCCACGAACCCGCGGGTAAGCCGCGAGGCACTGTCGTTCTGACTCATGGCGCCGGCGGTAGTCGGGATTCCCCACTGCTGCAGAAAATCTGCGACGAGTGGGCCGCACGCGGCTGGCTGGCGGTCCGTTACAACCTGCCCTATCGACGGAGACGGCCGAAGGGGCCGCCGTCGAACTCCGCTGCGACCGACCAGGCCGGAATCGTCGAAGCCGTCGAGCTGGCCCGCAGCCTAACCAAAGGACCGGTCGTCGCGGGCGGACACTCGTACGGCGGCCGCATGACGTCGATGGTCGTCGCCGACGATGCCGCGAAAGTCGATGCACTGAGCCTGTTTTCGTATCCGCTGCATCCTCCCGGCAAGCCGGAACGGGCGCGCACCGAACATCTTCCGCGGATATCCGTGCCCACAGTGTTCACCCACGGCACCGCCGACCCGTTCGGGTCGATCGACGAGCTACGCACCGCGGCGGCGCTCATCTCCGGCACCACCGAGATCGTCGAGATCAACGGCGCCCGCCATGATCTCGGCTCGAAGACGCTGAATGTCCCGGCGCTGGCGGTCGACGCGGCATTGCGATTGCTGGACGCTGCGTCCTAGGGACAGACACCGACAAGTTAGCGGTGGTCATCGATCCGCGCTTGACGCTAATGTCACGGGGTGACCACGCCGCCGGGCAATCCCCCGCCATATGGCCAGCAGCCGCCTCCATACGGTCAGCAACCTCCGTACGGACCACCCCCCGGCGCGTACCCACCACCGCCCGGCGCGTACCCGCCGCCCCCGCCGCCGCCTTACTCCCAGCAGCCGCCCGGCTATTTTCCCCCGCCACAGAAGTCGAACTCCAAGAAAATCGTCTTCATCGTCCTGGGAGTCATTGCGGCGCTGATCGTGCTCGTCGTCGGTGGCGGGGTCGCGCTCTACTTCGCCGTCGGCCAGGGCACCGTCACCGCGACCGACGTCGAGATGGGCGACTGCCTTTCGGAGATCCCCGGCGACACCCGAGTGCTGACCGTCAAGACCATCGATTGCGCCGAACCGCACGCAGGGGAGGTGTTCGCGGTGCTGCAGATGCCTGGGGACGACTTTCCCGGCCAGGCGGCCATCGACACGTACGCCGACAAGTGCAGCCCGGAGCTTGCGAGCTATTCGCCCTCGTCGATGACCGACGACAGTGTCCAGCTCTACGTGCTGTACCCCACAGCCGAAACGTGGGAACAGGGCGACAGGGCTGTGACCTGCGTCGCGACGCTCGACCCGCCGCGGGCCGGCTCCATCAGAGGCTGAGTCCTTCACGGGAGTTGAGCAGTACCTGAGGTACCGTTCTTCCATGACTTCGGAACAATTCGACGCCGTAATCGTGGGCGCCGGTTTCGGGGGGATCGGTGCTGCCATCCAACTCAAGCGGATGGGCTACGAGAATTTCGTCATTCTGGACCGGGAGGACGATCTCGGCGGGACATGGCACATCAACCGCTACCCCGGCCTGGCCGTCGACGTCCCGACGACCACCTACTCCTACTTCTTCGAGCCGAACCCCAACTGGTCGCGACTCTTCTCCACCGGTGCGGAGATCAAGCAGTACGCCAACGATGTCGCTGACAAGTACGACGTACGCCACCATATGCGGTTCAACACCAGCGTGGAGAGCGCCCGCTGGGACGAGGAGACCAAGGTCTGGTGCATTGCGCTGGCCGGCGGTCAGACCGTCACCGCGCGCTACCTGATCACCGCCACTGGCTTTCTTTCCCAGCCGAAGACACCGGACATCCCGGGGATCACCCAGTTCGCGGGCAAGATCATCCACACCACCGAATGGGACGACAGCTACGACCTCGAGGGGAAGCGCATCGCCGTCATCGGCACCGGTGCCACCGCGGTCCAGCTCATCCCCGAGCTGGCCAAGAAGGCGGCCGACCTCACCGTCTATCAGCGCACCGCGATCTGGGTGGTACCCAAGGTCGATTTCCGTTTCTCCGAGCGTGCAAAGCGCCTTTTCGCACGAGTGCCCTTGGCGCAGCGGGCCATCCGCGCCATCACCGACGCGCTGTACGAATTCTTCATTTTCGTCGAACTCCACCAGAACAACCTTTTCCTTCGGCGGCTCAATGTCGCGGCGGGCGACCTGTCCAAGACCCACCGCATGGTGTCCGTTCGGGATCGAAAAGTGCGTGAGCAGTTGACCCCCGACTACGACTTCGGTTGTAAGCGGCCGACGTTCTCGAACGACTACTACCGGATCTTCAACAAGCGCCATGTCCACCTGCAAGCCAGCGGGATCGACCACGTCGAGCCGGACGCCATCGTCTCCAGCGACGGCACCAGGACGCCGATCGACGCACTCGTACTCGCGACCGGGTTCGACCTGTGGGAGGCCAACTTCCCGGCCATCGAAATCGTCGGCCGTGCAGGCCGTAACCTCGGAAAGTGGTGGCGCGACACCAGGTTCCAGGCATATCAGGGATTGACGGTTCCGTACTTCCCGAACTACCTGAGCATGGCCAGCCCATACGCGTTCCTCGGGTTGAACTTCTTCAACACGGTGGAATACCAGATGCGCCATATGGACCGGCTGTTCGGCGAGGTGCAGCGCCGCGGTGCGACGACCTTCGAAGTCACCGAGGAAGCCAACACCCGTTATCTGGACCGGATGTCGGAGCTGATCGGGAATTCGGTGTTCGTGCGCGGGAATTGCGCGACATCGAGGTCGTACTACTTCGACCCGAAGGGCGAGGCCAACCTGCTGCGCCCCCTTTCGACGCGCGCGGCGTTGAAGGAAGCCTCCGATTACCCGCTGAGCGACTATCAGATTTCGTGATCAGAGAGGATCGGTAGCAGTGCCCTCAGAACAGAAGAATTCGCGTGGCGCGACGATAGCGGGCCTGGCCCTCGCCGGGACAGGCCTGGCCCACTTCGCCCGTCCTCAGCTCTTCGAATCGATCACCGCGCCGGCTTTTCCGCGCAACACGCGCCAGAACATCTATATCAATGGCGGCATCGAGACGGCCCTGGGCCTCGGTCTGGCAGCACCGAAGACCCGTCGCCTGGCCGTCGTCGGAGTGCTCGGGTACCTGGCCTACTTGGTGGGCAACGTCGCTCGTAACCGATAGCGGCCCAACAGCGTCAGGTCAAGCAGTCGCTCCATCGTCTCGAAGCTGTGCACCGATCGCTCGTAGTGCATCAGGCGGCCGAGATCGACCACCAGTGACATCGCCGCGTGCACGGCGAACCGCGCCTGTCCCGGTGTCCACTCCGGACGGACCGCCACGACCAGCTCGACCCATGCCTCCACCGTGGAGCGTTGCATGTTGCGCAGGATCTTCTGATCGGCCGCGGTCATGTTGAGCCGCTCGCTGTAGTAGACGTAATCGAGTTCGGGCTGGTCGAACGACCGAGCGACGTAGGCATCGATGACCGCGGTCAGCGCGTCCTGCGGATCGCCGATCGTGGCCGTGATAGTCGAGGTATCCGCCGAGAGGCGATCGGCCGCCCTGCGGAACGCCGCCGCGAGGATGTCGCTCTTGCCGGAGAAGTACCGGTAGATCCCCGACGCCGGCATGCCGACCGCCGCGGCGATGTCTTCCATCCCGGTGTCGCGATATCCGTTGAGATTGAATAACCGCATCGATTCGTCAAGCAGCGCTTCGTATCTCGACGGCTCCGTGCCCGTCGACGCGTGAGGTTCGATGGCGTCCTGATCGTCGGCGGGGTCGGGGAGTTCGGCCGCCAGAACGACATCCGCGAGCTCGGCCAGCAACGCCCGCACCTGAATCGCGGGCAGCTTGGCCCGGTGATCGACGATGCTGCCAAGCACCGAAAGGACCGCGGTCGACAACGTCCAGCGTTGCCGACCCGTGAGCTCGGGGCGGATGACGCACAGGGGTCGCTGGATCCGGCGGTGCACGGTGCGCATCTGCGCTATCAGCGTGGCCTGGTCGTCGCCGCGCAGATAGCGGCCTTCCCATCGATAGAGTCCGCCGGCTTCGCGATTGGCCATCGCGGTGTCGATGAGCGCGGCGACCAGTCGGTGCAGGACGATTTGGGGGTCCTCGGTCGCGGCGTCGTCGGCGAACTCTGTGCAGTCCACCAGCTGCTGGCCGAGGCTGAGCACCGCATCACGGAAGAGTTCGTACTTGCCGGTGTAGTGCCGGTACAGCGCCGCGGCCGAGATGCCAACGCGAGACGCGATGGCTTCCATACTCACGCCGTGAAAGCCCAGCGTGCTGAACGCTTCGGCCGAAGCACGAGCGATCTGGGCCTTGCGATCCTTGGGGCGGCGCCGAATCGTTTCGCCGCTCGCTGGCCGGGGGCGCGCCATGGCAGACACCATAACCGAAGTTACCCAAACACCGAATGCGACCAGGTCGAAAACCCGCCAAAAGCAGTGGCGACGGGGAGAACGGACATTAACATAGAGGCTCCGCGACACGAACGGGGGCCGTATGCATCACTATCACCATCGCGCGTTCTACTTCGGCGTCGGGTGCGTCGTCGTGATCGCCGCGGGGCTGCTGGCGCTCAATTTTCCCGTCTTCCTCGACGCCTTCGACCAATACGGTTTCCAGATCAAGTGCGGGACGGGATTCGCCACCGATCTGAGCCAGGCCGCGGCCGCCGCCGGTGAGCACACCTACGTCGACCAGTGCGAGACAGCCGTTCGCGTGCGCCGCCTGTGGACCATCCCGCCCGTGGTGATCGCGTCGATTGCGCTTGCCGTACTCGTTGCGGTGGCAGCGCTGCTCTGGGGCCGCGAATCGGCATTCGGGAAGGACCCCGTCGCCTGAAATAGCATCGTCGTGTGAGCACGCCGGACGGTCCTGCGCTTTCCCGGCGGCTCGGCACTTTCGACGCCGTCATCATCGGCCTGGGGTCGATGGTCGGCGCGGGCATATTCGTCGCGCTGGCCCCTGCGGCGGCGGCCGCCGGGTCCGGTCTGCTCGTGGGCCTGGGCATCGCCGCGGTCGTCGCGTACTGCAATGCGACCTCCTCGGCCCGGTTGGCGGCCCGGTATCCGCAATCCGGCGGCACCTACGTATACGGCAGGGAGCGACTCGGCGATTTCTGGGGCTACACCGCGGGGTGGAGCTTCGTCGTCGGCAAGACGGCATCCTGCGCGGCCATGGCACTCACCGTCGGCTACTACGCGTGGCCGACCTGGGCACACGCCGTCGCGGTCGCAGCGGTGGTGGCACTGACGGCGTTGAACTACACCGGCATTCAGAAGTCAGCGCTCCTGACCCGCGCCATCGTCGCCGTGGTGCTTGCGGTGCTCGCGGCAGTGGTGGTCGTCATCCTCGGCTTCGGCGACGCGGATGTGGCGCGAATCGGCGTCGGCTCGGACGTCTCCGTTGCAGGCCTGCTGCAGGCCGCCGGCTTGCTGTTCTTCGCATTCGCCGGCTACGCACGCATCGCGACGCTCGGCGAGGAGGTACGCGATCCGGCCCGCACGATCCCACGCGCCATCCCGATCGCGCTGACCATCGCACTGGTTGTTTACGGCGTGGTCGCCGTCGCGGTGTTGGCCGAATTGGGCAGTGACACAATGGCTTCTACGAGCGCTCCGCTCGCCGACGCGGTCACCGCGGCGGGCTTTCCCGCGCTGGAACCCGTCGTCCGCGTCGGGGCCGCCGTCGCCGCGCTCGGTTCACTGCTCGCTCTCGTTCTCGGGGTTTCGCGCACCACCTTGGCGATGGCGCGCGACCACCACCTCCCGCATGCCCTGGCCGCCGTGCACCCTCGGTTCGGCAGCCCACATCGCGCCGAGGTGGCCGTCGGCATCGTGGTGGCGGTGGCAGCGGCACTCTTGGATGTCCGAGAGGCGATCGGCTTCTCGTCGTTCGCCGTGCTGCTGTACTACGCGATCGCCAACGCGTCGGCGTGGACGCTGGAGCCGGACGGCCGGCGACATCAAGCTTGGGCGGCGCGCATCATTCCGGGCGTGGGCCTGGCGGGCTGCCTGTTGCTCGCGTTCACCCTGCCCCTCTCGTCGGTGCTCGTTGGCAGTTGCGTGGTGCTCGCAGGCACGGTTGCCTACGGTCTTAGAGCATGGCTTCGTTGACGATGTTGACATGGACCAAGGTCGACGCCCGTGCCGACGACGATTTCGTCGTCGCGCCTGACGAACGGCTCGACTGGTTCCGCACGATCGGCATCGGCGCACAACACGTCGTGGCGATGTTCGGCGCGACCTTTCTGGTGCCGGTGCTCACCGGATTTCCGCCGGCGACCACCCTGCTGTTCTCGGGTATCGGCACGGTGCTGTTCCTGCTGATCACCGGTAACCGGCTGCCGAGCTATCTCGGTTCGAGCTTCTCGGTGATCGCTCCGGTCACCGCGGCCGTCGCGTCAAACGGCACGGGCAGCGCGCTTGGTGGCCTGGTGGCGGTCGGTGTCGCACTGATCGTCATCGGCGCCGTCGTGCATCTGGTCGGCACGCACTGGATCGATGTGACCCTGCCTCCGGTCGTCACCGGCGCGATCGTCGCGCTGATCGGCTTCAACCTCGCGCCCGCCGCGAAGTCGAACTTCGAGAAGGGCCCGCTCGTCGGCATCGTCACATTGGTGCTGTTGCTGGCGACGCTGGCGTTCTTCCGCGGCATCGTCGGACGGCTCGCCATCTTCATAGCCGTGTTCGCCGGGTACCTGCTGGCGCTGATTCTGGGCGAGGTCGACACCTCGGGTATCAAGGCCGCGCCTTGGGTGGGGCTTCCCGAGTTCCAGACCCCGACCTTCACGTTGGCGGTGCTGCCGATGTTCCTGCCCGCCGTCATCGCCCTGGTGGCCGAGAACATCGGGCACGTCAAGTCGGTCGGTCAGATGACCGGCACCGACGTCGATCCGGTGACGGGCCGCGCGCTGGCCGCCGACGGCGTGGCGACGACGCTGGCGGGCTTCGGCGGCGGCTCGGCGACCACCACGTACGCGGAGAACATCGGCGTGATGGCCGCCACCCGCGTTTATTCGACGGCGGCGTACTGGGTTGCCGCGGCGGTCGCCATCGCGCTGTCGCTGTGCCCGAAAGTGGGCGCCGTCATCTCGGCCATCCCCGCCGGAGTGCTCGGCGGGGCCACCGTTGTCCTTTACGGATTGGTCGGCATTCTCGGCGTGCGGATCTGGCTGACCAACGGCGTCGACTTCTCCAAGCCGATCAACCAGATGACCGCGGCCATCCCTCTCGTCATCGGTATCGCCGACTTCACCTGGCATGCAGGCAATTTGACGTTCACCGGCATCGCGCTGGGGTCGATCGCCGCCCTGGTCGTGTATCACGGCATGCGGCTGTTGGGCTTGCGGCGGACTAGGGAGCGCTCCGATGTCGCTGATCCCGCGTCGGAACTCCATTGACGCCCTCGAGCGACTGCGCGTACGTGCCGACCGCAAAGGCTGCCGCCGCCCCCATCACCGACAGCGCATCGCGGTCGATGTTGTCCACCGTGTCGCGCGGAGTCCGGTAGTTGGGGTCATATGGCGCACCGGCGCGGCCGCCCCAAAGCCGTGCCTGCACTTCGGTTTTCCGCTGCGCGGCACCCGTCGTCAGTCCGCCGACAGGCACGCCTGCGGTCAGGAATGCGTTGTAGTCGGTGTAGCGGGTCAGCGGCATGTCGGCGGGCCGCACGCCCGCACCGTTGAGGTAGGACGCCAGGGTCCGTTCGATGCCGGCTGAACCGACCGGGACGGTATCCAGCGGGATCTCGGGATTCAACTGGCCCGACTGGTCGCCGTCGTAGGTGAAGTAGCCGGCGTTGGGTGAGCCGATCATGTCGAGGTCGAGATACAGTGCGATCTCGTCGAGTTGTCCGGTCTCGAGTCCGCGGATGTACTTCGTCGCACCCTGCAGCGCATTCTCCTCCGAACCCCACAGTGCGAACCGCACGGCGTTCTTGATCTGCGGTGCCGAACCGAGCGCCCCAGCGGTCTCCAGCACCGCTGCGACCCCTGAGCCGTCGTCGTTGATGCCGGGGCTGCGGGCAGAACTATCGAGGTGCGCACCGACCATCACCACATTGCTGGTGTCACCGGATTTGGTTTGCGCCAGCACATTTCGCGCCTTCTTCATGACGGGCTTGTTGTCCAGAATCAGCTTCACGGGCGCGGTCGTGCGCCGCAGCGCCGCGTTCGCGTCGTTGCCGATGACACCGACCGGCACGGTGAGTTGCTGGTAGTAGCCCGGCGTGAAGAGGCCGGGTGGGCTGCCCGCGCCCGGGGCCGGAGCGCTGACCACGAGCATGCCCACCGCACCCCGGTCGACGGCGGCGTTCTGCTTGTCGACGACCGAGCAGCCGGTGTCGTCGACGACGGCGATCGCCCCCCTCATCGACACCGTGCCATAGTCGGCGGAACGGCAGCCCGTCGATGTCCTCTGCGGTCGCAGCGTCACCCCGTTCAACCCGGCGCGCGGTGTGGTGATCAGTAGTGATGCCTGCTCGACGTTGTAGTTGCGGCCGCCGATCGTGAGTTTCGGGTCGCCGCCCTCCGAGCGGGCGAGCAACTCGAACTCCGGAGTCTGGACATCGAATCCTTTGTCCTGCAGGAACTTTGCAACGTAGTCCACGCTGGCGTCATAGCCGGGGGTGCCGTTGGCCCTGGTACCGCCGTTAGCGTCCGCGATCTTCTGCAGTTCGTTCAGGTGCGCATACATTCCGTCCGCGCCGACCTTGCCCGCCAGTTCGGCCGCTAGATCCGGCGCAGGGCCGACGGGGTCCGACGAGGAGCACGACGTCAGCACCGCAGTGACCGCAAGGACGGCCGCCCATCGCTTCATGATTCGAGCACGTGACGTGTGCGGTCCTCGCGGATCGGCACACCGTTGCGTCCGGACTGATCCTGCGCGTACAGCGCGACGGCGTATGCCGCACCGCGACCGTTGATTTCGAACGCCGTACGGTCGATGTTGTCGATGGTGTCACCGGGTTTGTGGTAGTTCGGGTCGAACGGCTGGCCCGCCTCGCCACCCCACCGCTCGGCCTGTTCGGGCGTCATCTTCTCCTCGGCGCCGGTGAAAAGACCACCGGCGGCCACACCGGCCAGCGTGAAACTGCTGAAATCCGACCGGCCTTCGAATTGGACGTCCTCGGGGTTCTTCCCCGCGCTCTTGAGGTAGGCCACGAGCGTGCGCTCGATCCCAGCCGACCCCTCCGGGATGCGTGGCGCCTGCTGCCGGGGATCCGGCGGCGCGGACTGATCGCCGTCGATCGTGAAGTAACCCGGATTGGGCGAGGCGACCATGTCGAAGTTCAGATAGAGCGCAAGATCCATCAGCGCGTCGTGATCCAGCGATGCCACATAGTCGTTGGACCCGAGCAGGCCGAGTTCCTCAGCTCCCCAGAACCCGAACCGCACCGCGTATTTCACGTCCGGCGAGCTCCCCAGCTGCAGCGCCGTTTCCAGCACCGCGGCCACCCCCGAGCCGTTGTCGTTGATCCCGGGCCCCTCCGCCACGCTGTCGAGGTGTGCACCCGTCATCACGACGTCGGACGTGGACCCCGTCTTCGTTTGGGCGACCACGTTGCGGGTGCGCTCCACGCGCACGCCGGCGTTGAGCTTGACAGTGGCCGGGCCGGGATCCGCCCGCAGTCGCTCGCCGGTGGCCTTCGTGACCCCGATGACCGGAATCTTCACATCGGTGTCGGGACCGAGCGTGCCGCCCATCTCGTCGCCGTCGATGTTGTTGGCGACGACCAACGCGACCGCGCCGCGCTCAGCGGCGACGGCCTGTTTGTCGCCGAACTGGCACTCTCCACGATCGACGAGCACGATCGCACCCTGGACCGGCAGACCGTCGTAATCGGATGCCGTGCATCCCGGTGAGTCCTCGACGCGGGCGGGCACCAGCTCACCGGCCACCCCGTCACCCTTCGTACCGATGGTGAACTCCAGCGGAAACGCCTCGACTCTGGCGCCCGACACCGTCAGCGCGGGCTCGTCGGAATATGGCAGGCGAACTTCGAACTCAGGGGTTTGTACGTCGAAACCCTTGTCGCGCAGGGTGTTCGCCACATAGTCGACGCTAGCGTCATACCCGGGGGTGCCGAGTGCCCGGTTGCCCCCGTGCTCGTCGGCGATCTCCTGCAGCTTGGTGACGTGCGCCATCAGCGCGTCGCCTGTCACCGCCTCCGAGATCTTCTGCGCGAAGACCGTCGCCGCCGTGGTGGGCCCCGCCGGGGTGGCCGGAGGCTGCGACGGCTCGGGGCGCATCTCGCGTCCACACCCGGCCAGCACCAGGACGGCGGCCACCGGCAGTGCGGCCAATCTCCACCACGTTTTGTGCCCCATCGCCACCACGTTATCCCGACTCGGCGGCACCGGGACCGGACACCTGCGCGACGACCAGATCGGCGACCGCCCGCATGCCCGCCGCGTTGGGGTGCAGGGGCGCGGGGCGACAGGGCACGGGCAGACCGAAGCCGGTCGTCCACGGTTCGTCGGACCACGCGTGGTGGTCGACGCTGTGCTCGGCGACCCGGACAAGCCCGCAGCCGGTGTCGGCGGCGGCCTGCGCGGTGGCCCGCGCCAACTCGTCGGCGACGTGCCGTCCCATGGCGGCATCGGCGTCGGACAGCGGCGAGGCGGCGGTACCGGACGGGGGCAGCAGCGTCAGGTAGTCGACGAACAACACGCGCGCCCCGGGTGAGCGCTGGCGCAGGGTCCGACCGACGGTCCTGAGCGACTCGGCGACCTCGACCAGTGCCCGCTCACGCGCCGAGGCATCCAGCCGGTCGGTCAACCGCCGACCGACCAGCGGCAGGGCACGCACGAGCCTCGGCAGCCCGGCCGCGAACAGCAGCGGCACGTAGCCGACGTCGTTGCCCCCGATGGTGACGGTGATCAGGTCTTCGGTCCCATCGAGCGCCTCGATCTGCGGCGCGGCGCCGGGCTGCGGCTCGGCCAGCACGTTGGCGGTGGTCGCGCCGGAGTACGTCACATCGACCAGCTCGAGACCGAGCCGCTCAGCGACCAGGTGCGGATAGTTGCGGGCCGAACGACCCGCCAAGAATGGGGCGCCCTGGGCGCGGGGCCGGATTCCCGGCCCGGCGGCCATCGAGCTGCCCAGCGCCACATACCGTTTCATATGGAGGGGCTGGATGCCTGCGCCCAGAAGCGCTTCGGAATCCGGCCGGCGCGCCGAGCCAGATATCCGGCGGTGACGGCCGACGCCATCGCAGCGGCCATGGTCGGCGGATCGGCGGCACGGGTGACCGCCGTCGCGAGAAGCACTGCGTCGCAGCCCAACTCCATCGCCAGCGCGGCGTCGCTCGCGGTGCCGATACCGGCGTCGAGCACGACAGGCACCGATGCGTGTTCGACGATCATCTCGATGTTGTGCGGGTTGGCGATGCCGAGTCCCGTGCCGATCGGCGAGCCCAGCGGCATGACGGCCGCGCAGCCGGTGTCCTCCAACCGACGTGCGAGCACCGGATCGTCGTTGGTGTAGGGCAGCACGACGAATCCGTCGTCGACCAACTGCTCTGCGGCTTTGATCAATTCGACGGCGTCCGGCAGCAGCGTGCGCTCGTCGGCGATCACTTCGAGCTTGACCCATTCGGTCTGTAGTGCTTCGCGGGCGAGCCGGGCGGTCAGCACTGCTTCGGCGGCGCCGCGGCAGCCCGCGGTGTTCGGCAACGGGGTGATGCCGAGCCGGTTCAACAGGTCCAGCACACCGGTGCCGCCCTCGCTGTCGACGCGACGCATCGCCACCGTGGTCAGCTCGGTGCCCGAGGCCACCAGCGCCTCTTCGAGAACCGTCAGGTTCGCCGCACCGCCCGTACCGAGGATGAGGCGTGATCCGAACTCGCGACCGGCGATCGTCAGCTTCGCGTCAACCACCCTGCACCGCCGTGACCACCTCGACGCGCGCGCCGTCGGCGAGCGTCGTCTGCCATTCCGACCGGGGCAGCACCGAGAGGTCCACGGCCACCGCGATGCCCTTCTCGCCGAATCCCAGCCGTTCCACCAACGCGGCCACGGTCGTGCCGTCGTCGACCTCGACCGCTTCGTCGTTCACCGAGATCTTCATTGGCTCCTCATCGCACTTCCCACCAAATCAGCTTCAGGCAACGGAACACCGTTCAGCTCCCCCAGTATCGCCTCGGCAGTCCACGGCGCCAGCAGAAAGCCGTTGCGTCCGTGTCCACCGGCGACCAGTGTGCGTTCGTCGAGCCGGCCGACGATGGGCAGTCCGTCGGGCGTCATCGGACGAAGACCGGCTGCGCACTCGGCGAATTCGTACTCGCCGAGCGCGGGCATCACGGCACACGCGTCATCGAGCAGTTCGCGCACACCGGTGACGGCGGGCGCGGTGTCACGGCCGTGTTCGTACTGGGTGGCGCCGACGACCACGCCGTCGTGCCGCGGAACGAGGTAGACCTGGCGGCCGTGCACTCGGGCGCGAATCACGCGCTGCGGTACCGGCATGCACCCCCGTCGCCAGCGCAGCCGCAGCACTTCTCCCTTCACCGGGCGGATCGGCAGACCGGGCCACAACGATGGCGCGTCGATACCGTTCGCGATCACCACGGCGTCCGCCACAGCGTCGGTCAACTCACCGACCGGCGGCGCCCACAGCACTCCGAGCCGCTCGCAGTGCTCGGCGAGCGCATCGACGATCGCCCGATTGTCCACGGCCAGTTCGGTTTCGGCACGAAAGCCGTGCCGGATGCCCTGCGCGAGCAGCGGTTCGATCTCGCGGGCGGCGGTCGTCGGCTCGACCGGATGCCCCTGAGCCGCCAACCACTCGCCGACGGTCCTCAGGTCCGCGGCGTCGGCCCGATCGACGGCGACGACCAGCGATTCGCGCGCGGTGACCACGCTGTCGGGAAGACCGTCGAGGAACCCGCTGTGCCAGAGCTTCAGCGACGCGAGCCCCAGCCGTAGCAGCCGCTCTTCACCGGGCCAGCCCTCGCTGTGCGGGGCGAGCATGCCGCCTGCCACCCACGAGGAGCCGGGCTCGTCGCTGCGGTGCACGCGCACGGTCCAACCGTCGAGGGCAGCCCGTCGTGCGACCGCCAGCCCGATGACGCCACCGCCGATGACCGCGAGTGATCTCTCTGCCGGCGAGCCGGCAATTCCATTTGAGGCCATTTCCCCTCCCTTCGCCGGCATGACCCGGATCAGGTGTGTGACGGTAAGGGCAGGGCGTGCCCACTCTCAGCCCCCGGTCCCGGGACTCCCGTGTGTCGACTTCACGGTAGTCGCTAGCGTCGCGGTGTGCACAAAGCCTCCGAACGCCTCGCCGGATCCTTGCTCTATCTGTGCACCGACGCCCGGCGCGAGCGCGGTGACCTCGCCGAGTTTGCCGATGCGGCCCTGGCGGGCGGAGTCGACGTCATTCAGTTGCGGGACAAGGGTTCGCCGGGTGAGCAGCAATACGGGCCGCTGGAGGCGCGCGGGGAACTCGAGGCGCTGGCCGTCCTCGCCGACGCCGCCCGGCGGCACGACGCGTTGCTGGCGGTCAACGACCGGGCCGACATCGCCTTGGCCGTAGGCGCCGACGTGCTGCACCTCGGCCAGGACGACCTGCCGCTTCCGATCGCCCGCCGCATCATCGGCGACGGCCCACTGATCGGCCGATCCACCCACGACGAGGCGCAGGTGGCCGCTGCGACGTCAGAGGACGTCGACTATTTCTGCGTCGGGCCGTGCTGGCCGACGCCGACGAAGCCCGGCCGCCCGGCACCGGGCCTGGACCTGGTGCACGCCGCGGCGCGGTCCGGGACGCCGAAACCGTGGTTCGCCATCGGCGGGATCGACGCTGCGCGACTGCCGGAGGTCATTGCCGCCGGGGCACGCCGGGTCGTGGTGGTGCGCGCGATCACCGCGGCCGACGATCCGTCCGCGGCGGCGCGACAGTTGAAGGAAGCGCTCAGAGCTGCTTGTTGACCAGCAGCGGGATCGATGCCGACTCGGTGCGCAACCGCGCCCAGCTGGCGGCGAAGCCAGGGTGCAGGGGCAGATCCGCGACGTCGTCCTCGGCGACCCAGCGCAGTTCGGCACTCTCCCGATTGGGTGTGGTCGGCAGCTGTTCGGGGGCGTCGGCGATGACCGTCGTGTAGCTCCAATAGGTGTCGTCCTCACCGAACACCTCTTTGGTGATGACCTTCGTGCGCACCGTGAGCTGATCCTCGGACAGTCCGGCTTCCTCGTGCGCCTCCCGGATTGCAGCCTGTTCGACGGTTTCGTGACTGTCGCGCGCACCACCCGGCAGGCCCCACGTTCCACCCTGATGACTCCAGGCCGCGCGATGCTGCAGCAGCACCGCGGCCGAACCGTCGTGATGCGGCGCCCGCAGCAACAGACCCGCAGCACCATGCCTACCCCAGAACCACGAGCCGGTATTGGACACCACCCAGCCGTCGCCATCGCCGCGCACGCGTCAAGAATACGGACGCGCGTCTTCGATGAAGCTCTTAGGATTTTTTTATAGAGTGGAACCGTCGAAAAACGATAGCCGGAAAGCAGGTCCGCGCGCGTGACTGTGGAGTTGGCGCACCCGTCGACCGAGCCACTCGCGTCACGGTCGCCCACAACACCAGCGCACCCACGCTGGTGGTTCCTCTGGACCACCCCTGGCCGGATTCTGAGCATCGGTGTCGTGCTGTCCGCGTTGGTGATCGCGAGCGCCTTTGCCACGTCGACGACGATCAACGACCGCCAGGCGGCACTGACCACCGTTCTCAACCACACCGAACCGTTGGCGTTCGCCGCGGGACAGCTGTACACGACGCTGTCGGTAGCCGACGCGGCGGCGGCCACGGCGTTCATCGCCGGCGCCGAGCCGCGCGACGTCCGGCAGCGCTACGAGCAGGCGATCACCGACGCCTCCGTCGCGGTCACCAGGGCTTCCAGTGGGCTCACCGACGAGCCGATGGTGCAGTTGCTCGGCCGGGTGAACGCCGAACTGTCGGTGTACACCGGACTGGTCGAGACGGCGCGCACCAACAACCGGGCCGGAAATCCGGTCGGCTCTTCCTATCTATCCGAGGCGTCGGCGCTGATGCAGACGCGGATCCTGCCCGACGCGCAGCGTCTCTACGAGGAGACCTCGGCGCGGGTGGACGCGGAGACCACGGCCTCGACCCGCATTCCGGGTCCGGTGATCCTGGTCGTGCTCGCGACGTTGTTGTTCGGTATTTTCGCCAACCGCTGGCTGGCCCGCCGGACCCGGCGACGCATCAACATCGGCTTCATCGCGGGTGGGCTGGCGGTGCTGATCATGCTGGTCTGGGTCGGAACAGCGCTGATCATCTCGACCGCCGACAGCCGCAGCGCCAAAGACACTGCCGCCGAGTCGCTCAAGACCGTGACCACCCTGGCGATCACCGCTCAGCAGGCCCGCGCCGACGAAACCCTTTCACTGATTCGCCGCGGCGACGAGGACGTGCGCAAGCAGTCGTACTACCAGCGCATCGACGTCATGCAGCAGCAGCTGTCGGACTACCTCGCCCGCGACGACGTCATAGACAAGACCGACCTGGCCGACGCGGAACAACTGCTCAAGAAATGGCGGGCGGCCGACGACCGGATCAACGCCTACATCGCGGTCGGCAACTATCAGGCCGCCACCCAGGTGGCGCTCGGCACCGGCGAAGACGACTCCACTCCGGCGTTCAACAAGCTCGACGACGCGCTCGGCAAGGGCATCGAGGAGAGCCGTAGTCAGCTCCGCGGCGACATCGTCAACGCCCACCGCGTGCTGTCCGGCGCTACCGTCGGAGCAGCGGTGCTGTCCGTCGTCGCGGCGTTGGCGGTGGCACTGGGTTTGTGGCCGAGGTTGAGTGAGTACAGATGATGTTGCGAAAGCTCACCGCCATCCTCGCCGCGGCAGCGGTGGTGGCGGGGTGTGCGCAGGCGTCGTCGGTGATTCAGACACCCGGCGTGACGCTTCCTCCCCCGACCCCCGCGGGCATGGAGGAGATGCCGCCCGAGATCGTGCGCATTCCAACCGAACCCGACGACGAGTGTGACCGCACCGCGAGCCTGCGGCCGTTCAACAATCGGTCCGACGCCGAAGCGGCGGTCGAGAACATCCGGACCCGAGGACGACTCATCGTCGGGCTCGACATCGGCAGCAATCTGTTCTCCTTCCGCGATCCGATCACCGGTGAGATCACCGGTTTCGATGTCGACATCGCCGGCGAGATCGCCCGCGACATCTTCGGCACCCCCTCCCAGGTCGAATACCGCATCCTGTCGTCGGCCGACCGAATCGCCGGATTACAGAACAATCAGGTGGACGTCGTCGTCAAGACCATGACGATCACCTGCGAACGCAAGAAGCTAGTCAACTTCTCCACGGTGTATTTCAACGCCAACCAGCGAATCCTGGCGGCACGCGACTCGACGATCTCGGAGCCGTCGGATTTGTCGGGTAAGCGGGTGTGCGTCGCCAAGGGCACGACGTCACTACAGCGGATCCAGGAGATCACGCCGCCACCGATCATCGTCGGTGTCGTCGCGTGGGCCGACTGCTTGGTGGCGCTGCAACAGCGGCAGGCCGACGCGGTCAGCACCGACGACTCGATCCTGGCCGGGTTGGTAGCCCAGGATCCCTATCTGCACATCGTCGGACCCAGCCTCAACGAGGAGCCTTACGGCATCGGCATCAATTTGCAGAACACCGGGCTGGTGCGATTCGTCAACGGCACGCTGGAGCGCATCCGCCGCGACGGCACGTGGAACACGTTGTACCGCAAGTGGTTGACGGTGCTGGGGCCTGCCCCGGCACCACCGGTGGCGAGGTATTCGGGCTGATGGCAGCGGTACAGTCCGACGAATCCGATCCGGGTACCCAACCGGCCGGCCTCGACGACCTGGAATTCGACAGCGCCGCCACAATGCGGCCGATGGCCACCCAGGCGGTGTTCCGTCCGCACTTCGACGACGACTCCGAGGGAATGTCCGTCGGCACCGGCGAGACCGAGCCGCAGGATCACACGACGGCGACACGGGCGCTGTCTCCGATGCGCCGCCTCGGCGGCGGTCTCGTAGAGATTCCCCGGGTGCGCGCCAAGGACCCGCTCGAAGCGTTGATGACCAACCCGGTGGTCGCCGAGGGAAAGCGGTTCTGCTGGAACTGCGGCCGCCCGGTCGGCCGTTCCTCGGATGACGGCGAGGCGCTGTCAGAAGGCTGGTGCCCCCACTGCGGAAGCGCGTATTCCTTTCTGCCGCAGCTGAGTCCGGGTGACATGATCAACGACCAGTACGAGATCAAGGGCTGCATCGCCCACGGCGGTCTCGGCTGGGTGTACCTGGCCTTCGATCACAACGTCAACGAACGGCCGGTCGTCCTCAAGGGCCTGGTGCATTCGGGTGATGCCGAGGCGCAGAAGATCGCCATGCTCGAGCGTCAGTTCCTCGCCGAGGTCACCCACCCGGGCATCGTGAAGATCTACAACTTCGTCGAGCACGACGACAAGCACGGCAATCCGGTCGGCTACATCGTGATGGAGTACGTCGGCGGTACGTCGCTGAAGCAGGCCAAGGGCGAGAAGGTGCCGGTCGCCCAGGCCATCGGCTACATGCTGGAAATCCTTCCCGCCCTTGGCTATCTGCACTCGATCGGTCTCACCTACAACGACCTCAAGCCTGAAAACATCATGATCACCGAGGAGCAGCTCAAGCTGATCGACCTCGGTGCCGTGTCGACCATCAACTCGTTCGGATATCTGTACGGCACACCGGGTTATCAGGCGCCGGAGATCGTGCGGACCGGGCCGACGGTCGCCACCGACATCTACACCGTCGGCCGCACCCTGGCCGCGCTGACGCTGAACATGCGCACCCGCAAGGGCCGTTACGTCGACGGCCTGCCCGAGGACGATCCGGTGCTCACCGAGTACGACTCGTTCGCCCGGCTGTTGCGGCGCGCGATCGATCCGGATCCGCGACGGCGATTCGTCAGCGCCGAGGAGATGACCAGCCAGTTGCTCGGCGTCCTGCGCGAGGTGGTGGCCCGCGACACCGGTGTGCCGCGCCCCGGCCTGTCCACGGTGTTCTCCGCCTCGCGTTCGACGTTCGGGGTGGATCTGCTGGTGGCCCACACCGACGTCTATCTCGATGGGCAGGTGCATTCCGAGCGGCTGACCGCGCAGGACATCGTCAAGGCGCTGCAGGTACCACTTGTCGATCCGGCCGACGTCGGCGCGACCGTGTTGTCGGCGAGCGTGCTCACGCAACCCGTTCAGACACTTGACTCGTTGCGCGCTGCGCGCCACGGTGCGCTCGATTCTGAGGGCATCGATCTGTCGGAGTCGGTCGAACTACCGCTGATGGAGGTTCGCGCGCTGCTCGACCTCGGCGACGTCGCCAAGGCCACACGGAAGCTGGAGGATCTTGCCGAGCGAGTCGGCTGGCGGTGGCGGCTGGTGTGGTTCCGGGCTGTGTCGGCGATGCTGACGGCCGACTACGATTCCGCCACAAAGTATTTCACGGAGGTGCTCGACACCCTGCCCGGCGAGCTGGCGCCCAAGATCGCCCTGGCGGCCACCGCGGAGCTGGCGGGCGCGCAGGTCGACGAGGCGCCGCAGCGCAAGTTCTACGACACGGTGTGGTCCACCGACAACGGCGTCATCTCGGCGGGCTTCGGGCTGGCGCGTTCGCAGTCGGCGGCAGGAGACCGCGACGCCGCCGTGCGGACGCTGGACCAGGTGCCCGTCATGTCGCGGCACTTCACGACCGCCCGCCTGACGAGCGCCGTGACGCTGCTGTCCGGACGGTCGACGAATGAAATCACCGAGCAACACATCCGCGATGCGGCGCGGCGCGTCGAAGCCCTGCCGGACACCGAGCCGCGCGTGCTGCAGATCCGGGCGCTGGTCCTCGGCACCGCGATGGACTGGCTGGCCGACAACACCGCGAGCACCAACCACATCCTCGGCTTTCCCTTCACCGAACACGGGCTGCAACTCGGTGTCGAGGCCTCGCTACGCGCCCTCGCGCGGGTCGCACCCACCCAGGGCCACCGCTATGCGCTGGTCGATCTTGCGAACAGCGTGCGGCCCACCTCGACGTTCTGACGATCAGCAACGAAATCCGTAGCATCTGACCGCGGTCGCAGGCGTAACGAGCAACAATTCCCTCATCAACCTGTCATAGTTATCCGACGGAATTCGTAGTAGCGTTTCTCTCAGGTTGAGATGAGAGCCAACCGGTGACGTCACAGCGGCTTTGAGAAGTAGGGCCTGATCCCCTGACGGCATCCCAGTTCGACTGAGGAGGCCCACAGTGACCATCAGTACTTCTCGCGTATTCAGACCCGATCCCGAATCCATCGGCAGGCGGGAGGTGCACCACCGCGCGGTGTTCAGCGCGCACCGCGATGCGCCTTCGACGGTCACCGTCACCGTCGAGGGTGAGATCGACGCGGCGAACAGCCGTGAACTCGCCGGCTACGTCCAGCGTCACATCGCGGGTTCGACGCACGTGGTCATCGACCTACGGCTGGTGGATTTCCTCGGTACCGCGGGCTTCGCGGCACTGCACAACATCAACGTGATCTGTTGCGGATGCGAAGCCACCTGGGTGCTGCAGGCCGGCAGGCAGGTCCGTCGCCTTCTCGCGATCTGCGATCCCGAGGGTGCGCTGCCGCTGGAGAAGGCACCGCCGCTGCTCACCCCTGTCCAGTAACCACGGAGACGCAGGCCCTGGCGATCGCCAGCTCCTCGTCGGTGGGAACCACGAGCACGGTCGTTCTCGAGCTCTCCGCCGAGATCCGGCGTGCGACCTTGCTTGCCTCGGCGTTGAGTTCCTCGTCGAGCTCGACACCCAGCGCCGACATTCCGCTCAGCGCGTCGCGACGGACAGCGGCGTCGTTCTCGCCGACCCCGGCGGTGAAGGTGATGACGTCGGCCGAACCGAGCACCGCCAGGTAGGCGCCAATGTATTTGCGTAACCGGTGGATGTAGACGTCGTAGGCCAATTGTGCTGCCGAATCACCGGATTCGATGCGCTGGTGGACGACGCGGAAGTCGATCTCACCTCCGAGGCCCAGCATGCCGGAGCGACGGTTGAGCATCGACTCGATGTCCTCGACCCTCATCTCGGCGGTGCGCGACAGATAGGTGATGATCCCGGGGTCGATATCGCCGGAGCGGGTGCCCATCACCAGGCCCTCCATCGGTGTCAATCCCATGGAGGTATCGACGGGACGACCGCCGACTATCGCCGACGCCGACGCGCCGTTGCCGAGGTGCAACACGATCTGGCGCAGCGAGTCCATTGGTACACCGAGGAATTCGGCGGCCTGCTCGCTCACGAACTGGTGCGACGTGCCGTGGAATCCATACCGTCGGATCTTCCACTGCGCCGCGATGTCGCGGTCGATGGCGTAGGTGGCCGCGGCGGGCGGCAGGTCGTGAAAGAAGGCGGTGTCGAACACGGCGACATGCGGAAAATCGGGCAGCGCTTTGCGAGCCACTTCGATACCCAGCAGCGCGGGCGGATTGTGCAGCGGCGCAAGCGGAGACAGCTCTTCCAGCTTGGTGATCAAGGCGTCGTCGACCAGCGTGGGCTGATAGAGGTCCGGACCCCCGTGCACCACCCGATGACCAACGGCCACCAGTCCGGCCAGATCGTCCGCCAGTTCGTCGAACACCACCTGTAACGCTGCGGCGTGGTCGGGGACGCCGTCGTCGTCCCCGATTCTCTCGACTATGCCGTCGGCGATCATTTCGCCCGAATCTGACTCCACTACTGCGTATTTCAGCGATGACGAGCCCGAGTTCACGACCAGGACGCGACTCACAGCGTTTTCGCCTGAATGGCCGTGATCGCGACGGTGTTGACGATGTCCGCCACCAGTGCACCCCTCGACAGATCGTTGACTGGTTTCTTCAGGCCCTGTAGCACGGGGCCGATCGCGATGGCGCCGGCGCTTCGCTGGACCGCCTTGTAGGTGTTGTTGCCGGTGTTGAGGTCGGGGAAGATCAGCACGGTGGCGTGCCCGGCGACGTTAGAGTCGGGCATCTTCGTCTTCGCCACCGAAGGTTCGACCGCCGCGTCGTACTGAATGGGCCCGTCGACCAGCAACTCCGGCTCCCGCTGGCGTACGAGTTCCGTTGCGGCCCTGACCTTGTCGACGTCAACCCCGGTGCCACTGGTACCGGTCGAATACGACAGCATCGCCACTCGCGGTTCGATACCGAACCTCGCGGCGGTACGGGCCGACGATATGGCTATATCGGCGAGTTGTTCCGATGTCGGATCGGGCACGATCGCGCAGTCGCCATAGGCGAGCACTCGGTCGGCGAGGCACATCAGGAAGATGCTCGACACCGTCGACACGTCGGGCAGCGTCTTGATGATCTCGAACGAGGGGCGCACAGTGTGGGCGGTGGTGTGGCGAGCGCCCGACACCATGCCGTCGACCATGTCGTTGTGCACGAGCATGGTGCCGAAATACGAGACGTCGTGAATGATCTCGCGGGCATGCTCGACGGTCACGCCCTTGTGCTTGCGCAGCTCGGCGTACTGTTCGGCGAATTTGTCGCACAGTTCGCTGGTCTTCGGGTCGAGCACCGCTGCCGCCGAAAGGTCGAGACCCAGTTCAGCCGCCCGCGCGCGGATCTGGGCTTCCTCTCCGAGGATCGTCAGGTCAGCGACGCCGCGCTTCAGCAGCCGGCCCGCCGCGGTGAGGATGCGATCGTCGTCACCCTCGGGCAGCACAATGTGTTTGCGATCCGACCGCGCCCAGTCCAGCAGCTGGTAGGTGAACATCTGCGGGGTGACGACCGAGGGCATCTCGATCGTCAACTGTGCGAGCAGGTCGGCGACGTCGACGTGCGCGTCCATCAGCGCGAGTGCGGTGTCGATCTTGCGCACCGAAGTGGCGGTGACCCTGCCGCGCGCCGACGCCACCCGGCTGGCCGTCTCGAACGTGCCGAACCGGGTCGCGAGGATCGGCAAGCGCAGACCCAGCCCTGACACCAGCGAGGCGATCGACGGGTGCAGTTCGAGGCCACCGTTGAGGATCAGGCAGGACAGCGACGGAAAGCCCTCGGCGGCGTGCGCACTCACGACGGCGAGCACGACATCGGACCGGTCGCCCGCCGTGATGACGGCAACGCCTTCGTTAAGCCGCTCCAGCACGTGTTCGGCGGTCATACCCGCCACCAGCACGTCCATCGCCTCGCGTGAAAGCAGTGCGGGATCGCCTCCGATCACCGTCCCCTCGACGGCGGCCTGCAACTCGGCGACCGACGGCGCCACCAGCAGCGGCTCCTCGGGCAGCACGTAGCACTTGGGACCGAAAGGTTCGAGCGCTGCGGCCAGGGCGCCCATCCCATCGGGGTCGCAGCGGTTGGCCACCACCGCAGCGGTGTGTGCGTGCTGGGCGCTGATCTCGGCCAGGCACACGTCGACGATCTGGGCGACCTGTTCGGGACTGCGGTCTTTTGCCTTCACTGCGAGGACGACGGGCGCGCCGAGGTTTGCCGCGATGCGGGCATTCGTGGACAACTCGCTGGGGGCGGCGACGTCGGTGTAGTCACTGCCGACGATCAGCACGGCGTCGCACTGGTCGGCCACCCGGTGATAGCGGTCGACGATGTCGCCGATCGCTGCGTCGGGGTCCTCGTGCAGCTGTTGATAGCTGACGCCCACGCAATCCTCATAGGGCAGTCCCGCGGTCGCCTGCGACAGCAACAGCTCGAGGATGTAGTCGCGCTCCTCGCCGAGGCGGGTGATGGGGCGGAAGACGCCAACCTTCGCGACGTTGGTGGCGAGCCGATGAAGGATGCCAAGGGCGATTGTCGACTTGCCCGTGTCGCCTTCCGGTGAAGCGATGTAGATCCCCGAAGTTGGCTCAGCGGGCACGTGGACAAGCCTAGGGCACGGGCGAGGCCGAGTGTGCGGCGTGCGGGCCGAACCGCTATTGACGTGCCCGTCATCAAGATCGCGTACGATTGCGGAGACGGCCCCGGGGGGCCGGTGATACAGCACGCACTGCGTGGAGTACCCGCTGTGAGCCTTTGCCAGATATTGACGGCTGTGTGATTTTGTTCATATGTCACACCCAGTTACGGAATTTGCTGATACCGTGCCAAATGGCGCAAACGCGTCATCAGTCCTGTGCTTGCCCTAGCAAATCTCATAACTGAACGTCCCCTTCCCGGGCGTCATAGAGGTGAATCTTGGAAACGTCGCTCGTCACTCCAGTGCGCCCGCTCTCGCTAGCCGGGGCGCCGTCGCCGGGTTCGATTGCGGTCGCTCGGCGATATTGGCCCCGTCTTGCGGTTTTCGCGATACTGTCCTTTGCCGCCTACGCGTTCGCGATCGCCGACATCCTCGGCGATGCGCTGGCCGGATCCCGCGTCGTCGTCTTGCTCGTCCTGCCGATCCTGATCGGCGTCATCGCCTCGGGCTACCGACAGGCGCCTCGCGGCGTCAGCGATACCGAGTCCGACTGGATCGTCGCCGGCGTCGCGGGCATCGGCGGCTTCACCGGCATCTACCTGTTGAGCAATCGCATGCCGACGTTGGCCGTGCAATGGCAATTGGACCTGTGGGGCGTGCTGCTCTGGATTGCGTGCCTGGTTGCGGTCATGTTCGGGGTCCGGTATGTCGTGCGGATGTGGCAGCTGTGGTTGTTCGCGGTGTGTTGCATCAGCCCACTGCCCTTTCTACTGACGGCCGCCGCGTTCGGGGGTTCGGACACCGTGGTCGCGCTGCTGACCGCCGTTCTCGGCGCGACGGCGGTGTTTCTCGCCGGACGCTGCGCGTCTTGGGGGCGGCGCCTGTCCGCCACCCTGGTGTGCGTGGCGAGCGGGAGCGCGCTGACTGTGTTGGTGGGCGATCACCTGAGTCTCGCCGCCACCGTGCTCTTGGTCGCGGGCATCGTGCCCGTCGTCGTCACCGTGGTCATGCTGCTGCGTGACGCACACTTGGTGAGCACTGCGAGCAGCGCGTGGTCAGACATGCCGCACCGCTCGCCGCTGTCCATGCTGATGTTGATCCTGGTCGCGGTGACGCTGCTGCTGATCAACCCGCCACACGCGCGCAGCCAATATGCCGCCGCGGTCGCGGCAGACTGGGGGCAGCGCGCGGGACTCGTTGCAGACGCTGACTTTCCATTCATCACGAGGTATATCGGCGCCGACGCGACGTTCGTCCGCTATCGCGTGCCCGCCGAAGACGGAATGCCCACGGCAGCCATCGACGTCATCACCACTGAGCGATTGCCCGCGCTCACCGACTTCGACGATTCGATCTGGTACCCAAGCAGTCGGCCGATCGAATACCAGTCGGTCAAACGCGAATCGATGCCCGCCGGAGCCAGGGTCATCCACAGCAATGCCGACGCCACCACCGACGCAGCGGACACCGACTGGTACGCCGTCACCTGGATGTGGAAGTCCGGCGACAATTACCAACGTGTCACCGTGATCGTCAACCAGGCACCCAAGAGCGAGGCACCGCCACCGAATCCCGCGGCACTGTCGTTTCTCGATACTTCGATCAAGCCGGCGCTGTGGCTGGCCCGCCAGCAGCCAAATGCGGCCGGACACGTCGACCCGCTGGTCGTGGCGCGCGCGGACGCATTGGTCAAGCGGCTGATGAACGCTTCAAAGTCGACCCTGGGGGCGCCGACCGGTGACTGAAACCCGCGAAGCAGTTGTGCTGCCTGCGCACCTATCGGCGCGCACAATCCTTGGCCGCGCTTCACTGATCATGCTGGCGTGCGCGGTGCTGCTCTTTGCGGGCACCGTTCTTGCGCTGCCGCACCACGTGCCACCACTGATCACCCTGGTGATAGCAATGCTGTATCTGTGGTCGACTATCGACCGAAACTTTCTGGTGCTCAAGGGTTTGAAGTCGTCCGCGCTGATACGCGTGAGTGATGACGAGGCCCTGAGTCTGACCCCCGATGAGCTCCCCGTCTACACAGTGCTGTTGCCCGTCTACGACGAACCTCCATCGTGTCCAACCTCATCAATGGTGTCGGCAGGCTCGATTACCCGAGCGACAAGCTCGAGATCCTGTTACTTGTGGAGGAAGACGACATCGCCACGCAGAGAGCGCTCTTCGACGCCGACCTGCGGTCCGTGCGGATCGTTCTGGTTCCCCACAGTATGCCCCGCACGAAGCCAAAAGCTTGCAACTACGGCATGTCGCTGCCCGATCTCAAGGGTGAGATGGTGACCATCTATGACGCCGAGGACATTCCAGATCCGCTCCAGCTCCGCCGCGCAGTCGTCGCATTCCGTCGTGTCCCACCTGAAATCGGTTGTCTACAAGCGCGTCTCGCGTACTTCAACGAGCGGCAGAATCTGCTCACCCGGTGGTTCTCGCTGGAATACGACCAGTGGTTCGGCATTGTATTGCCCGCGGTCGACGAGTTGCGAGGCGTCGTTCCGCTGGGCGGCACGTCCAACCATATGAGAACCAGAGTGTGGCGTGAGGTCGGCGGCTGGGACGAGTACAACGTCACCGAAGACGCCGATCTGGGCGTGCGTCTGGCGCGACACGGCTACCGGACACTCATTCTCGACTCGATAACGTTGGAGGAAGCCAACTCTGACGTGGTCAACTGGATTCGGCAACGGTCGCGCTGGTACAAGGGCTACCTGCAGACGATGCTGGTCCACCTTCGTAGCCCGGTCAAGCTGCGCAATACGATCGGCATCAAGTCGACGTTGCGCCTGATCAACATGACCGGCGGCGTGCCGGTGACCGCCGCCATCAACTTGATCTTCTGGTTCACGATGTTGATATGGGTACTCGGTAGACCCGCATTCGTGGCGGAAGTATTCCCTCCGTTGACCTACTACATCTGCTTGGTGCTGTTCATCGTCGGCGCGCCGTTGTCGATCTTCGTGGGACTGGTCGCCACCCAAGCGCTCGGCAAACCCTACCTATGGTGGGCGGCGCTGTTGGCGCCGCTGTACTGGCTCCTGCAGTCAGTTGCCGCATTAAAGGCACTGTACCAGTTGGTATTCCGGCCGTTCTTCTGGGAAAAGACGGTGCACGGACTCACCCACCCCACAGCCCCGACCCCTACCAATGGAGGAAACTAATGCGCGCCATCGCGCGGGCGCTCATCGTGCCACTTGCCGTCATCGGCGTCGCGGCTCAGGCCATGCTGCCTACGAGTCCCGTCGCATCTGCGCAGCCCTACGAAACCGCTGCCGCCGAACCCAACGTGACACCGGCGATCGGTCTGAGGCAGTTGGGACTTCCCGATAAGCTGGAGATAATCGGCTCCAACCAGGCCTTCGATACCTCGATCCCCGTACCCGAAGGCATCGGTCCGTCGATGTTGACCGGACAGATCGGATCGGTGGTCAACGTGATCGATGGCCATGTCGACGTCCTGGACGCCCGCGGTATCGTGCTCGGCAGCATCGTCGTACCCATGGGAGTCTCGGCTGTGCCGTTCACTGTGGACATCTCAGGCGCGATGGTGAATGAAGGACGAGCACCACTGAGTTTCATTCTGCGAGACCAAAATCCGCCTTCAACCAGCTGCACTGAGCTTCCTTCGCTCAGCTTGAGTCAGCTCATGACCACATTCTCTGGTCCCACCCCCGACCCAACAGTCGCGGGTTTCCTTCCTCGTTATCTTGACCAGATCACGATCGGTGTGGGCCCCAACCCGAGTCGTGACCAGCAGCAGGCGGCACTCGCGCTCGTAGCCAAGCTCACCCAACTGAGTCGGCCCATCCCTGTTCGAATCGATGTCGACACTTCCTCGTCACCGGTTTGGCGGAGCGGCGGACCGACGCGGCGATCGATTGAGATCCGCGAAAGCGACAACCCCGGGATTGCCGTCGAGAATCCGGGAACGCAAGGAGCGGTTCTGGCGATCACCGGAAAGGGTGAGGAACTCCTCCGCCAGGTGGATCTCTTCGCCGACCGCCGGTACGAACTCGCCCAAACAACCACTGCCTCAGTCAACTCGATGAAGAACTCCGTCCCAACCGCGGCATATACCCGCAGTTTCGGCGAACTCGATATGACCGCCGAGTCAGAGATATTGGGGGTTGAAACGCTCTATATCGGCTTCGATGCTTCAGAATTCGCCGTTGGCTCAATCGACCACGCACAGGTGCATTTGATCTCCAACTACACCCCCGTGACATCTGGGAATGCATCTATCTTGATTCGCTCGGGAAGCACCGTCCTCGCAACTCACAAACTCGACGAGTCAGGTCTCGTCGACTTGTACTTTGATCTTCCTCCCGAAACCATTGCCTCGAATGTCGGACTCTCACTGGAGATTCGGTACAATCCCGAAAGAGATTGTGCGCCGCTCACGGACAGAATCACGTTCGCTGTCGACCCTCGGTCGACCGTCACCGTCACCCCCGGCAGTCACAATCGCGGTGGATTTCCGGTTCTACCAATGGCATTTGCGCCGGAGTTTGATGTCGCGATCGACCAACCGGAGCACATTCGCTATGCCGCGCAGGCAATCAACCTGATGGGGCAGCACTCGGTGGTCGCACTGCGGCCCCGTCTCGCGACCCTCGATGAAGCCGCAGGACGTGGCTCCGGGTTGGTGGTCGTGGCGAGTGGTGAGGAGCTTGCGCGCGCGGGTATGCAGCCTCCGATGCTTACCACTGGCGAGACCGTCGTCGATGTCAACGGTGCCCCGGTCACAGACATAGACATTCATGGTCCACTTGGCGTGGTGCAGGCGTTCTCACACAACGGACGGATGGTGCTCGCTCTGAACAGCACGGGCGACTGGGGCCTCGTGGACCAAAGTCTTGACTACATCCGAGGACTAGAGAATCGGTGGGCGTCGTTGATTGGCGACACCGTCGCCACTGGCCCAGCCGGCGACACCGCGAACATGGCGGTGCGCGCCGGCGATGCAATGACGCCGCAACCGGATCTTGCCGATGGTTGGAGATGGTGGGTCTGGGCAACCATCGCAGCGGGCGCCATCGCCGTGCTGGCCGCGATCTCGATTGGCGTCCTCAGAAAGCGACGCGCCAATCCATGAGTCGGCGATGAGCGTCGATGTCGCCGAGGACGTCCAGGCGTCTCCGGAGGAAGTACCGCCACCGAAGCGACGAATCTCGTGGCCACCGGTTGCATTGTTCTTCGCTCTGGTAGCGGGGTACGTCGTAATCAACGCGATTCTGATCACTCGCTATAACCTTTTCGACGGAGACGGTCCAAGTCGGGTCGCGCACGCCGGCTTCGCCTTGATGAGTAGGGATCCTCACCTATCCGCGATCGGGTTCGTCTGGAATCCGTTGCCGAGCCTGATCGAAATCCCGCTGCTGCCACTGCACCAATGGTGGCCGGAACTGAAGACATATGGTCTGGCTGGCGCAATACAAAGCGCAGCGTTCATGGCGGGCTCAGCGCTGCTGGTCCGCCGGATCGCGTTGGATCGTGGCGTCGGTCGGGTATGGCGCCACATCGCAGTAGCGGCATTCGCTCTCCACCCAAGGTCGTCACATACGGTGGCTCCGGGTTGAGTGAGGCCGCTGAGATCTTCTTCGTCCTGTGGTGCATCCGTCACCTACTCAAGTGGGTCGATTCGCTGGCCGTCGGGGACCTCGCCTTGGCCGGAATCGCCTTGGGGTTAGGTTATCTCGCCCGCTATGAGGTCATAGTCGCTGCCGTCGGCGCAGCTGTGCTTGTTGCTGCCGTTACCCTGATCCGTTACCGGTCGCAGTCACCCATGTCGTCAGTGGTGCTCAATGTGCTGATCGTAATCTTTCCTCTAGGCGTGGCTTTCCTAGCGTGGGCCGCCACAGGATGGATCCTGACCGGTGAGCTGTTCGCAACCCTAACCTCCCAATACGGCAACACCAGCCAGGTTTCGACGTCGCTGGCCCGCGACTCCGGCATGCTCGACGTGCCGCACGAATGGATGCTGCTGGCGATCAGAACACTGGCTATGCAGCCCTTCACCGGGTTCGCGGTAGCCATCGCCGTGGTGGTCATCGTGTCGACGAGGAGAATCGACGGCTTGATACCGATCGTCACGTTCGGATCGATCTTGGCTTTCTCCCTGTGGGGCGCCTACACCGACACGACCTTCGGGTGGTTCCGCTATTACATGCCGGCAATTCCGATGGTGATTGTCCTCGCGTTGATTTGGTGGACCCCGACTGAGATGCCGATAAGTCGCTGGCGAATGAACACCATCCCGAGCAGGTTTGGCGCGGCAGTTCTCAGCCTCTCGCTCCTCGTTTGCGTCCCGGTGTCGGCGATTTCGATGCTCGACAAGGACATCGGCAATCACCACCTGCAGTTCGGCCTCAACTCGCTCCTCGATCCCGATACATATCCGCCCCACGAACAGTGGTACCGGCGAGTTGGCGTGGACGACCGCATTCTCGCGGCGTATCTAGATCGACAGAATCTCCCCGACGGGTCGGTGTTGATGGACACCTTCATGAACTGGGGAGTTTGGCTGGCATCCAACGATCCCAAGCAGTTCATTATCGACACCGACTTCGACTACGCCGCAGCCTTGAACCGTCCGTGGGACTTTGGAGTCCGGTACCTGCTCGTCACCAACCCTGAGTACAACGCTGCGCCCGATACCGTCCTTACTCGCTACCCGACGATGTGGGATGACGGCGCAGGAATCGGTGTGCTTGTCCACTCCGCCCAGGGTGCCTTCGGGCAGGAGCAATGGCGTCTGTACCGAGTTGTAAAACCAGAGGTGGACGAGGACCTGTTAAAGAACTCACCCCGCCCCTAAATCGGGTAACTGGCGGTCGGGTCGACCGGAATCTCGATCGTGGTGGCCAGGCCGCGGTGGTCGGACCCGGGCAAGGGCACCGTGCGCGCGGAAGACGCGACGCAGTTGTAGACGAGCACATGATCGATGCCGATCATCGGCTTACGCCACGGCTTGCTCGGATAGGTACGGGTCAGTCCCGCGCCCACCTGCTCACCCGCATCGCGATAACCCTCGTCGAGGAACTTGCGGAACGGTTGCATGTCGATGGTGGAGTTGAGATCGCCGGCGACGATCACCGCACCCGATCCCGCGTCGCGCGCGAGGTCGCGCAGGGTCGCGGGGAACTTGGCCATGTCGTCACCGAAGATCTGCAGCGGCTGCACCCACGGTGCGGCGAGGTGTACGGCCAGCAGCGTCGGCGGGAACCGTACGCCCGGAAGCTGGATGCGGGCCCTCAGCATCGGCATCTGGTAGCCCTCGACGTGACCGGTGTCGACGAGCGGGTACCTGCTCCAGATCCCGATTCCAAATGCTTTATCTTCGGGATTGAGCATGCGGTGCGGAAACGTCTCGTCCAACCCCGCCAGCGCGGCCGCAGCCTGGGGCGTCAGCTCCTGAATGACCAGCACATCGGCCGATGAGCGCGCCAGGTCCGCGACGGTACCCGAATCCGCCTCTCCAAAGCCAAGATTGGCGGTGACCACCCGCACCGCGACGCTCGGCACATCCGCGCTCTCGGAGCCGATGAACCGTGGTAGCTGGACACCGATCATCACCACACACAACAGGGCCGCGGCGACGGTCAGCACCCAACGCCGCGCCAGCGCGAACAGGATCAGAGCGATGAGGGCCGCGATTGTCAGATACGGCGATGCCGCGGCGACGACGAGGATGGCCTCGTTGGTTATCGGCAGGTACCGCGACACCAATCCGACCGCGCCGGCCACGAACGCGAGCACGCCGAGTACCGTCGCGAACACTCGAATCATGCTGTGCTCGTTGCGATTTCGGCTCAGCCGAGTCGGCGCAGCCGCGGCTCCAGATCTTTCTGGAAGAGCTCGAGGAAACGGCGCTGATCGTGGCGGGGGTCGTGGAACACCAGGTGGTTCAGACCCCACTTGACGTACTGACCGACCATTTCGACCGCTTCGTCGGGATCCGACGCGACGATCCAGCGCTTGGCGACCTGCTCGATCGGCAGCTCGTCGGCGGCCTTCTCCATCTCCATGGGGTCGTTGATGCTGTGCTTCTGCTCGGCCGTCAGTGACAGCGGCGCCCAAAAGCGGGTGTTCTCCAGCGCCAGCTTCGGATCCGGATCGTAGGAGATCTTGATCTCGATCATCCGGTCGATGCTGTCGGGGTCGCGGTCGGCGGCCTCCGCCCCCTCCTTAACTGCAGGTATCAGCTTGTCCTTGTACAGCTCCTCGCCCTTGCCGGACGTGCAGATGAAGCCGTCGCCCGCGCGGCCCGCATACTTGGCCACCTGCGGTCCGCCCGCGGCGATGTAGATCGGGATGCCACCCTCAGGGACGTCGTAGATCGAGGCGCCCTTGGTCTTGTAGTACTCACCCTCGAAGTCGACGCGGTCGCCGAGCCACAGCTCGCGCATCAGCCGGATGGACTCGCGCAGACGGGCGTAGCGCTCCTTGAATTCGGGCCACTCGCCCTCGTAACCCGTCGCGATCTCGTTGAGCGCCTCACCGGTGCCCACACCGAGGAAGATGCGGTCCGGGTACAGGCAGCCCATGGTGGCGAAGGCCTGGGCGATGACGGCGGGGTTGTATCTGAACGTCGGCGTCATCACCGACGTACCGAGAAATAGCCGCTCGGTGCGTTCACCCACCGCGGTCATCCAGGCCAGTGAGAACGGCGCGTGACCACCCTCGTGGCGCCACGGCTGGAAGTGGTCGCTGACGGTGGCGCTGTCCATCCCGTGCGCTTCGGCGGCGACGCCGAGCTCGACGAGTTCTCGCGGGGCGAACTGCTCCGCCGACGCCTTATATCCGAGTTTCAGTTCAGGCACCTTTTATTTCTACCCTCCTGCCTAAACTCGCGACATGGCAGCAGCCCTGGACGCCGTCACGGACCGTGTCCACTTCGCTTACACCGACCTCGTCAACTGGACCCTCGTCACCGACGACGCCGGTGTGATCCTGATCGACACGGGATTCCCGGGTAACCGCGACGACGTGCTGGACTCGATGCGCCGGCTCGGCTTCGGCGTCGACGACCTGCGTGCAATCCTGTTGACGCACGCGCACATCGACCACTTCGGTTCGGCGATCTGGTTTGCCAAAACCCATGGCACGCCGGTCTATTGCCACGCAGCCGAGGTCGCCCACTCCCGACGGGAGTACCTGGAACAGGCCTCACCGGTCGACATCGCGAAACACATATGGCAGCCGCGCTACGTCAAGTGGTCCGTGGCGATCACCCGCAAGGGTGCGTTGACCCACGACGGCATTCCGAGCACGCAGGCGCTGACCGAAGACATCGCCGCGGGCCTACCCGGCGCGCCGGTGGTGATTCCGACACCGGGGCACACCGGCGGACACTGCTCGTACCTGGTCGACGGCGTGCTGGTTTCGGGCGACGCGCTGGTCACCAGCCACCCGCTGGCACCGCGGACCGGGCCGCAGCTACTGCCGAAGCTTTTCAACCATGACGAGGACGGCTGCCTGCGCAGCCTGTCCGCACTGGGCCTGCTGGACACCGAGGTGCTGTTGCCCGGTCACGGTCCGGTGTGGCGGGGTTCGATCCGGGACGCAGTGGCTCAGGCCCAGACTCAAGCCAAGGTGTTGTAGCCGAGCAGGAACAGCGCGGTGAGGCAGAGGCCGCAGGCCACCACGACGGTGGGCATCAGGATCATGCTGTCGAGTTCGTCGTCGTCGAGCACGTCACTGTCGAAGCGGCCGAACAGCAGCCGGGCGATACCGGTCTTGCGGAAGGTTCGGACCATGGCCTGTACCGGCTTGGTCCTGCGTCTGCGGCCGATGTAGACACGCGAAGCCAGGCCGAGAATCGCCGTCAGCACGGCCGCGGCGAGGAGCAGAAACCCCACCGCCGGCTGTGTAAAGGCCATCTTCACCCCCGGTGTCGCCGCGGCACCTCCGAGTCAGCCTATAGGCCGAGATGATCCCGCAGAGTGTGCCCGGAATATCCGGTGCGGAACGTGCCGCGCTCCTGAAGAAGCGGTACGACCAGGTCGACGAACTCGTCGAGCCCGCGCGGCGTGAGGTGGGGCACGAGGATGAATCCGTCGCAGGCGTCGGATTGCACATGCAGGTCGATCTGTTCGGCGACCTGTGCGGGGGTGCCGACGAACTGCTCGCGGCTGGTTACGGCGATGACGAGTTCGCGGATGGACAGGTTGCCCGCCTCGGCACGCTGACGCCAGGCCGCCGCCAGTGCCTTCGGATCGCCGTGCCGTACCCGCCCCTGGGTGACGGTGGGATCGTCGGCCGGTTCGACGTCGGGCAGCGGGCCGTCGGGATCGTAGCCGGACAGGTCGCGCTGCCAGACCTGTTCGAGCATCGCGATCGCGGTCTGCGGACTCACCTGTTGGTGCCGGATATGACGGGCCCTGTCCACCGCCTCTTCAGCAGTGTCGCCGAGCACGAAGGTGGCTGCCGGAAACACCTTGAGCCCCTCTGGATCTCGGCCGTACGACGCGGCGCGGGCCTTTACGTCGGCATAGTAGGTCTGGCCCGCTTCCAGCGACGAGTGCATGGTGAACGCCGCATCGGCGTATTTGGCCAGGAACGCCCGGCCGTCGGCGGAGTCACCGGCCTGCAGCAGGACGGGGTGGCCTTGTGGTGTGCGCGGCAGGGTGGCGACGCCGCGGACGTCGAACTGCGGTCCCCGATGCTCGACGACACGAATCCGGCCCGGGACGGCGTAGATTCCGTTCTCGCGGTCGGCGATGACGGCGTCGGCTGACCAGCTGTCCCAGAACTCCCGGGCCACGGTGACGAACTCCTCGGCGCGCTTGTAACGGTCGGAGTGGTCGAGAAAGCCGCCGCGGCGAAAGTTCTCACCGGTGAAGGCATCCGACGAGGTGACCACGTTCCAGCCGGCCCTGCCGTCGGACAGATGGTCAAGGGTGGCGAATTGCCGTGCCACTTCGAAGGGTTCGTTGAAGGTGGTGTTGATGGTTCCGGTCAGACCGAGACGGTCGGTGACCGCGGCAAGGGCGGCGAGCACGGTGAACGTGTCCGGCCGGCCGACGACGTCGAGGTCGTGGATGCGGCCGCGGTGTTCCCGCAACCGCAATCCCTCGGCGAGGAAGAAGAAGTCGAACAGGCCCCGTTCGGCGGTCTGGGCGAGATGGACGAACGAGTCGAAATCGATCTGACTGCCCGATTCGGGACTCGACCACACCGTGGTGTTGTTGACGCCAGGAAAGTGGGCGGCAAGATGAATCTGCTTGCGGTCCTTGCCCTCTCGTCGGCTCACAGACCCCACCTCTTCGCAAGCAGTTCGTGGCTGCGCAGCCGATCGTCATGGTCGTGCGTGACTGAGGTGACGACGAGCTCGTTCGCCCCGGTGACCCGCCGCAGGGACTCGAGCCTGTCGGCCACCTCCTCGGCGTCACCGACGAATTGTGTTGCGGTGCGGTCCTTCACAATCGCCAGCTGATCATCGGTCAGCGGTTCGACGGTGCGGGGATCCGGGTATGGGACGGCCCCGCCGCCCGCGCGGATCGAGTACACCCAGTGGCCGTAACTCGACGCCAGATGCCGCGCCGTTTCGGTGTCGTCGGCGACCACCACGTCTGCCGACACGACCACATACGGTTCGGCCAGTGCCGCCGACGGCCGGAAGGCCGCGCGGTATGCGTCGACCGCGTCCAGCGCCGTCGCGGGGGTGATGTGATAGCTCGCGACGAACGGAAGCCCGCGTGCGCCTGCGACCTGTGCGCTCTGCCCCTTGCTGCTGCCGAAGACCCACGGCATCAACGCCCTTCCCTCCCCCGGCGTGGCGTGTGCGTCGACTGTGCCGATCGAATAACTGCCGTCGATCATGGCGAGAATGTCGCCGACCTGGTCGGCGAAGTCCGGTGCGACGGCCTCGGGCTGTTGCAGCACCGACATCTTCGCGCGCAACCGCGGATCGCGCATCAGCGCACTGATGTCGAACGGCGGGGGTACAACGACACCGTCGACGTCGCGCCATTCCGTGGACGGCTCGGGTTTCGGGGTGGCGTCGTTGATCGCCTCCCTGCGGCGCTGCCCGGACCGGCCGATTCCGAGGTCGATACGGCCGGGGTGAAATGCGTCAAGAGTGCCGAAGGTCTCGACAACGGCGATCGCGGTCGTCTGGCCGAGTTGCACCGCGGCGGCGCCGACCCGAATGGTGCTGGTGGCAGCCGCGATCTGGCCGATGAGAACCGCGGGTTGGGCGGATGCGACCGCGACGAAGTGGTGTTCGGCGACCCAGTACCGTTTGTAGCCCCACTGCTCGGCGTGCTGGGCGAGGTCGACGGTGTTGCGCAATGCCGTCGCAGCGTCGGCACCTTCGCTGATCGGCGAAAGATCGAGAATCGATAGCGGGACAGTCATCAGCTTGCCTCGGTATAGCGGTTGTCCGCGGCTGGTAGGCCAAGTCGATGCCGCAGCGTCTCACCTTCGTCGTATGCCGTGCGAAACCGGTTGGCCCGCTGCAGAATCGGCACGACCTCGTTGACGATCGCCGGCAGGTCCGTGACGTTGACAGAAGGACGCAGCCGGATTCCGTCGATGCCCATCTGCTGCCAGTCCATGATCAGGTCGACCAATGCGGTCGGGGTGCCGTCGAAGACCAGCGCATCCGAACGATCGTCGGTGATGCCAGAGAAGGAGACGAGCACATCGGCGTACACCTTGAGACGGTTGCCGCCAACCTGCGCGACCTCGCCGAGGATGGAGCGCAGCGAGCCCTCGTCCTCGGGCGTGATGAAGACCAGATCTGCACTGCGCGAGGCGAATTCGTAGGCGGGTCGTGCATGCGCCAGGGCGGCGACCACGGGCTGGCCCTGCGGCGGGCGGGGGGTGATCGACGGGCCCTTGACCGAGAAGTACTTACCGACGAAGTCGATGTAGTGCAGCTTGTCGCGGTCGATGAAGCGCCCGGTGGTGGCGTCGCGGATGACAGCGTCGTCCTCCCAGCTGTCCCAGAGTCGGCGCGCGACCTCGACGGCGTCGGAAGCTTCGTCGAACAGGTCGACGGCGTTGATGTCACGGCGGCCGAACAGCTCCGATTCATGCGGGGTACCGCTGACCCTCACCTGCCAGCCCGCCCGTCCGCGGGAGACAAAGTCAAGTGTGGCAATCGCTTTGGACACGTGAAACGGTTCGGTGTGGGTGACGGTGGCAACCGGTATGAGTCCGATGTGACGCGTCGTCGGGGCCACCCTGGACGCGATGAGGACGGCATCGGGCCGGCCGGCGAGCCATCGGGGTTCGATTTCGGCGCGGCGGCGGCGCTGCGGGGTGAGCGCGTCGTCGAAGGTCACGAAATCCAACAGTCCGCGTTCGGCGGTGGCGGCCAAGTTGGACCAGTAGCGCCCGCTGGTCACAGGCTCGCCGTCGGGTGTGTGGCGCCAGGCCTCCGGGTGCCAGCCGTAGCCGTCGAGCGCGACGCCGAGGTGTAGGTGCCCGGTCATCGCAACCTCTTCTCGAAGGCGATCGGATAGCCCTCGCTCGCGGCGGGCAGGGGCCCGGCGAGCCGGGTATATCCGGATGACAGGTAGAGCGCTTCGGCCTCGGGCTGACGGTCGCCGGTCGTGAGGTAAACGCTGCGGTAGCCCCGGGCGGCGATCTCACGCTCGAGTTCTGCGAGCATCGCCTTCGCATAGCCCCGCTGCCGGTGCTCGCTGTCGGTCCACATGCGCTTGAGTTCAGCCCTGGTGTCGTCGAATCGCCTGAAACCGCCGCCGGTCACGGGGATGCCGTCAAGCAGCCCGACCAGCAACGCGCCGTCCGGCGGCGTGAAGTCTTCGGCCGGGTACTCCTCGAGCAACCACTTCATGACCCGCTGCTCGGTGCCGCCGTATCGGCCGGCGTATTCGACGGCGAGCTCGGCCAGCAGCGGTGCGGCCAGCGTGTCGTGCTGGCTCACCGCCACGAAGCGGAGCTCGTCGACTGCCGGCATACCCATCACTTAACTGTCTAACGTCTGCCCGGCGTATGCATTCCGGACCAGGGGATTCGCTCACGATGATCGGAACTGAGCGCATGTCGCCGCGGGAAACACCTATCCTTTCGCAATGCCATCGAGCGTGTCAGGAAAGGTCGCGTTCGTAACGGGCGGCGCGTCGGGCATCGGCGCCGCGCTCACCGCCGAGCTGGTGCGCGGAGGCGCTCAGGTCTGGATGGCCGACCGCCAGATCGTTCGGGCCCAGGAGTTGGCGCAGGGCCTGAGTCATGACGGAGGCAAGGTGCACGCGATTGAGCTCGATGTGCGCGATGCCGCTGCGTTCGAGCGTGCGGTGGCCGCCGCGGTGCAGGAGTCGGGACGGATCGACTATCTGTTCAACAATGCGGGCATCGGGGTCTCCGGCGAAGTCGACTCATACTCGCTCGCGGATTGGAACGACGTCTTTGACGTGAACCTGCACGGCGTGGTGCACGGAATCCAGGCGGTCTACCCGGTCATGATCAGGCAGGGTTTCGGTCACATCGTGAACACGGCGTCGATGGCCGGGCTGACGGCCACGGTGGGCCAGACGAGCTACAGCGCGTCCAAACATGCCGTCGTGGCGATCTCGAGATCGATGCGGATCGAGGCCGAGCGTCACGGAGTTCGGGTGTCCGCGTTGTGCCCAGGCGTGATCCGCACGCCGATCCTCACTGGCGGCGAGTACGGACGGATCGGCCAGCCGGGCGTCTCCGCCGATGAGTTCCTCGAGGCGTGGGAACGGTTGCGGCCCATGGACGCCGACGAGTTCGCCAAGCGTGTCCTGAAGGCCGTGCTGCGAAATGACGCGATCATCATCGTGCCCGCCTGGTGGAAGACCTTGTGGTACTTGGACCGACTCGCGCCTGCGGTGTCGTTGCGCCTGTTGAGAGTGGTACTCAAGCGCCAACGTGAGATGGAGGCGACCTCCGCCAACTAGAACGGTGGGGGCGAGTTGTTGTGTTCGCGTTCGGCTTTGATGCGTGCGGCGCGGTCCTCGGCTCGGGTGCGTTTACGTTGGGGCATCATCAACCCCCGGTCGGTGCTGAACGTCTGCGGCTTCAGTGGGGGTGGCAGGTCTCCGGTGGTGGTGTCCCAGTCGGGGAAGTAAACCTGTGATCCCGGATGAGTCGTGTAGGTGTGTCCGGTCGGCGAGGTCCACACCGCGCCACCATCGGGTCGCAGTGTCAGCTCCCAATCCCCGGTCCAAAAGGTCTTGAGCAAGTGATGTTTTCGGCACAGACACGCCAGATTCGACGCATGCGTGGCCCCCAGCGGGTAGGGGATCACATGATCGATATCGCAGAACTCCGCCGCCGTGGTGCAGCCGGGGAACCGGCACGTCAGATCCCGCGCCCGCACAAACCGCGCCAGCATCGCCGACGGCCGATACCCCGACTCGGGTTCAGCATCAGGTGTGCACAGCGGCTGCAGTTTGGCGCCGTTGCGCAGCAACTCCGCCAACAGCGGAGTCGGCAGCACCTCGGTCCCCGACAACAGCGCGGTGCCAGAGGATTTAGGGGTGGCCGGGGCGGGGGTCGTGGGCGCGGGTATCGATGGCGCATTACCTTTCAGCCCGTCCACCGTGGCCTGATCGGTGTAGACGGTCACCACCACCGACGACTTCGGCGCCGGCTGGCTCGCCCGGGCCTCACAAGTCGGAGACTCGCACGCACACGGCAGATGATCATTACCGTGGCTCCACGCCCCGATCGCATCGGCGCGACGCTCACCGGCCGAACGGGGATCGTTGGGACACACCGTGGCCGCCATCGCGGCGATCTTCTTCTTCAGCACCGCCGCATCCACCGCCGTCAACCGGCCCCACACCGACGTCGTACCGGCCTCATCCTCCAGATCACCGACCACGAAATCCCGGCTCCGAGCGATGGTCTTGGCCACCATCAACGCCGACTCATCGAACTCCAACACCAACGCATCCACCGCCGAGATCAACTTGTCCTCGGCCAGCGGACCCCACCTGCCAGCCCGCTCCGCGATGGCTTGATCGATGACCGCCCATATCGCGTCGTCGGTGATGAACTGCGTCCGCCAGGTGATCGCTCCCACCACCCGCGCACTGAGCTCGCCTCGAGCGAACATCGCGGCGACGGCGGGCAGGTGATCGCTTAGTGCCACCGCGATACGCATCTGACCTGAGGCCTTGCGCGCACTGATGTTCATCGCTGCCGCGACTTCGGCCGCCGCGCAGTCCCACCAATCACACGCCCACCGCGCCCGCTCATCATCATCAAGAACACGACGACGCTTCAACTCCGCGATCGCCGCCAACCGCCGCGCCGCCGTCACGGCCTCAGCCCGAGTCAGATCCGCAATCGCCGCGACGACGCTGGCGTCGTCAACCGCCGCCAACTCTGACTCGAACATACATTCGATACTACGTACGCCCACCGACCGCGTTGACTCATCAGAAATGCGCGCGAAACGGTGATTCGTTGCC